>JAGLFC010000048.1 GCA_023144715.1 Gammaproteobacteria bacterium
GCAGAGCCACAATCGGTACACCAATGCACTGGTTTAGAGCCTTTATGCAAGTGTCCCTTATCAATAATTTTTCCTAAGGTACGGATAATATTGGCTTCAAAATTAAAATCCATCGTGAGATAAGGATTATCCCAATCCCCCATCACACCCAGACGTTTAAAATCTTCTTTTTGTCCTTCCACTTGTTTACGAGCATAATCACGACAGCCATCACGGAAGGTTTTTGCATCGACTTTAACACCTGCTTTGCCTAATTTTTTCTCAACATTAAGCTCAATTGGTAAACCATGACAATCCCAACCGGGGATATAGGGGGCATCATAACCTCCCAATGTTTGTGATTTAATAATAATATCTTTAAGAATTTTATTGACCGCATGACCAATATGAATATTGCCATTGGCATAAGGGGGGCCATCATGCAAAATAAACTTGGGTCGTCCAGCCGCTTTTTCTCGCAATTGCTGGTAAATACCCTGCTCTTCCCATTGTGCCAACATATTAGGCTCACGTTGAGCCAAATTTGCCTTCATTGGAAATTTTGTTTTTGGTAAATTCAAGGTATCTTTATAGATATTATTTTTACTCACAACATTCTCACTTTTTGTTCTTAGTTTTGTTCTTAATGGCTATTTTTAACGATTCTTTTATTGCTCATTAGAAAAATAAGCCTTTGCTTCAACCACATCGTTTACGATTTGTGTTTTTAATAAGTCAAAAGAGGCAAACTTTTTTTCTTCACGAATTTTATGTAAAAAATCAACATGCACCAGTTTGCCATAAAGATCATCATTAAAATCAAATAAATGCACTTCTAATAAGCCCTTTTTTCCATCGACTGTGGGACGATAACCAATATTAGCAATACCGTTAATACCCTGACGGTGTATATCCTGACAAATACCTAAATCATTGCCCCATAAACGCACTGCAAATACCCCTGAAACAGCAGGCGTTTCACGATGTAAAGGCACATTAGCGGTTGGAAAACCAATGGTTCGCCCTTTTTCTGCACCATGTTGTACATGTCCTGACATCCAATAGGGACGATTTAATAAGCGTTGGGTCAATTCCATATTGCCTGATTCTAATGCTTGGCGAATACGAGTGCTACTGACTCTTTTATTATCAATGATAAAAGTCGCTGTATTTTCCACCTCAAAACCGTATTGTTTACCACTTTCAACAAGTGAAGCAAAATTACCTGAGCGGTTTTTACCAAATTGAAAATCATCACCCACTTGTAAATAATGTAGTGCGAGTTTATTCACTAAAACAGCTTGTACAAATGTGTCAGCACTTAATTGTGCAAACGCTTGATTAAAATGAATCACAAGCAATTTATCAATACCACAGTCACTGATGACCTCCACTTTATCTCTAAAACGAGTCAGTCGGGCAGGTGTATTTTGTGGTATAAAAAATTCGCGTGGTTGTGGTTCAAAGGTAATCACCAATGAAGGTAATTGTGCTTTTTTAGCTTTAGCACTTAATTGTGCCAAAATATGCTGATGCCCTTTATGGACACCATCAAAATTACCAATCGTCGCAACACAGCCCTGTGTTTGTTGTTTCAGATTATGTAAACCACGAATTATTTCCATTTTTTTCTCATACAATACACCATATAAACGACTCATTAGGCAATAGAGCGATAAGTTTACCTTAATATGAAGATTGAGAGTAGGACTGTTTTTACTTCACACAGAAAAAATTATGTTTTCTGACTCCCAAAAGGAAGAGACAGGCAAAATAAACGGTGATTGCACATATAATCGTGGTGAGTAATTGAACAATTTGTTCTGATATTGACCAACTTAACCATTGATCCAATTCATAGTGCATTAACCATAGCACCACTAACATAGCACTATTGGCTAATATTACTTGTAGCCAAACCTTTGTCCAGCCTTTTGTGGGTGAGTATACACCATGCTTACGTAGCCAATGATAGAGTAAAAAAGCGTTACTAAACGCGGAAATAGAGGTTGCAATCGCAAGACCTGCATGTGCACCGGGATAATCCATTAAAAACCAAGGAATAACAATAATAATATTAAAAACCATATTAATAGTGAGAGCAATAATGCCTATTTTTACAGGTGTTTTAGTATCCTGACGAGAATAAAATCCCGGCAGTAAGACTTTCACTAAAATAAAACCCACTAAACCAAAACTGTATGCCATTAGGCTCATCGAAGACATTTCAATATCATGTTTCAAAAATTGATCACTGCCAAATAAGGTGGTAATAATGGCTTCAGATAACATAAACAAGCCGATACCTGAGGGGATTCCTAAATAAATAACCCAACGAATGGCTTTGTCTAAAGTGGCTGAAAACTGTTCTTTTGATTCACTGATATGTTGCTTTGATAAACTGGGTAAAATAACCGTTGCCAATGCCACACCTAAAAGCCCTAATGGAAATTCCATCAAACGATCAGAATAATACAGCCATGAAATACTGCCTGTCACCAATAAAGAGGCAATAATGGTATCTAATAATAAATTAATTTGTGCCACAGAGGCACCAAAGATAGCAGGAAGCATTAATTTAAGAATTTTTTTCACCCCTGCATGTTGCGGATTCCAACGAGGTCGAGCAAAAAAACCTAGGTGTGCAATAAAAGGCAATTGAAAGAATAATTGCAAAACACCTGCCAAAAATACACCGATTGCGAGTCCCATAATGGGCTGTTCCATCAATGGCACAATCCAGTATACCGAGGCTATCAAGACGACATTCAGTAAAACAGGTGTGAAGGCAGGTACGGCAAAGCGACCATAGGTATTTAAAATTCCCCCTGCAAATGCAACCAAAGAAATAAATAAAATATAGGGGAAAGTAATGCGTAATAAATCAACGGTGAGTTCATATTGGGACTGATCTTTTTGGTCTAAATAACCCGGTGCAAAGATCATAATAATAATAGGGGCTGCGATCACACCGATTAAGGTAATCATAAATAACCAACCCCCTAACGTGCCTGATACATGTTGAATCAGATCCTTAACGGCGGCTTTATCTTGCTTTTCTTTATATTCGCCTAAGGTGGGTACAAATGCCTGATTAAATGCCCCTTCGGCAAATAAACGACGCATAAAATTAGGAATTTTAAAAGCGATTAAAAAAGCATCCATGCCTGCTGAAGCGGCAAATTCTCGTGCAAAAATGACATCTCGTGCAAATCCCAATACACGAGATAACAAAGTCATAATACCAACAATAAGAGTGGATTTAAACACGATGAAGGATCTATATAATCAAAAAAAGAATAAAAAAAGCCAGACTCATAGAGCCTAGCTTTTTAAGAAATTATGAGCTATTTTAAATAATATTGATCGAATGTATCGATCAAAAATTTTAGCTTAATGCTTTAATTCTAGCATTAAGACGGCTCTTATGACGAGCAGCCTTATTTTTATGGATAAGACCTTTGCTGACAACACTATCAATAATGGGAGTGGCTATTTTAAAAGCACTCATTGCAGTTTCTTTATCACCTGCGTCAATCGCATAAACAGTATTTTTAATAACAGTACGAAATTCAGAACGTTTTTCAACATTTCTGGTACGGCGTTTAATGGACTGACGTGCGCGTTTTTTTGCTTGTGGTGAATTTGCCAATGGTCTTGCTCCCGAATACTTATTTTTGTAATACTAAAAAAGTTGCTCAATTGAGCAACCAATAAAATTAATTTTTAAAGCGGAACATTATCAGATATTTTTTTAAATAAATCAAGATTTTTTTAATGGTTTGATATAAATAATTGAGTATAAAACGAAATACCTTATTATTTATCTCAGTAGTCGCCCCATTGATTTTTCTTTATGCCCTGTTATAATCGCTCTCATACCGCAGAATATGCGTGCATTTAAGTCTGCTGATAATGTCAAAAGCTATCATTAATCACCTATTTTGTCACTTATAATAAGAATAAGGCATATATTATGAATAAGGCTCTGATTGTTTTTTCTGGTGGTCAGGATTCTACTACTTGTTTGTTTTGGGCAATCAATACCTTTGGGCGAAAAAACATACTCTGTCTAAGTTTTGACTATGGTCAAAGGCATAAAATTGAGTTACAAGTCGCACAAAAAATGGCTCAAATAGCCTCTATCCCACATACGGTGTTACCCATTAATACCTTTTCAATATTAGGAGGTAATGCACTCACTGATAATATTGAGATCAATGATCAAGCCAGTCCAGAGGATCAATTACCGAACACTTTTGTGCCTGGGCGTAATCTTATTTTCTTAACGTATGCTGCGGCTTATGCCTATCAACGAGGTATTAAAAATATTATTACAGGTGTGACACAAACAGATTATAGTGGTTATCCTGACTGCCGAGAAAACACACTCCATTCTTTAGAACAGACTTTACGATTAGGCATGGAATACGATATTAATATCCATACGCCCTTGATGAACCTCAGTAAAGCCGAAACCGTTCTTCTTGCTGAAGAACTCGGTGCAATGAAAGCAATGGCGTATACTCATACCTGTTATAATGGTGAACAACCCCCTTGTGGTCATTGTCAGGCATGTCTTTTACGGGCAAAAGGTTTTGCACAGGCCAATAGAATTGATCCCTTAGTGAAACGTTTTGAACATTATGAGTAAAGAGTAGGTTTTTCAGATGACACATACATTATTTTACTTGGTTACTCTGCCATTTGAGGCTGCTTGCCACATTAATATTTTACCCAAAAAGCATCCAGCATCACAGATGCACGGTCATAGTTATCACGCATCCATTAGAGTAAAAATCTCTGAACGTCAAAAAGCAGAACAATATCCTATTCACCAGCTCAAAGAGCAACTTCAAAAAAGCATCAACCCCTTAGATTATAGTGTGCTTAATAATTTAATAGATGTACCCACTGATGAAAATTTAGCTCGCTGGATTCATCAAAAAATTAATCTACCCGATATTGATCGAGTGGCTATCCAAAGTACTCATAATAGTGGTGTTGATCTTGATAATAAGGGACA
>JAGLFC010000049.1 GCA_023144715.1 Gammaproteobacteria bacterium
TATCCGCTTAAAAAAAGAATTAATATAAAAATAGTTTCATAGATTTAGTTTTTTTTCTTGCTTTTAGTAGCAATTCTGTATAAAAATCTTGCCTTCCAAGTTTTATTAACATTAACAACCAACTAAAGAAAGTTTAAATACTATGGGTAAATCACTTGTTATTGTCGAATCTCCAGCCAAAGCTAAAACCATTAATAAATATCTAGGTAAAGACTTTATTGTTAAATCCAGTGTGGGTCATATTCGTGATTTACCCACCAGTGGCAGTCGTAAAAAATCTGCAATGACTCCTAAAGAACGAGCAAAATTGGCGGCTCAAGCACGTAAACTTCCCCCTGAAGAAAGAGAAAAACGTAAAAAAGAACGTGCACAAACGGCATTAATTGAACGCATGGGGATTGACCCAGAAAATGGCTGGAATCCTTATTATGAAACCATGCCCGGTAAAGAAAAAGTCATTGCTGACTTAAAAAAATACGCTAAAACATCCCCGACCATCTATCTCGCAACCGACTTGGATAGAGAGGGAGAAGCCATCGCTTGGCATCTTAGAGAGACCTTAACAGAGTCTTTAGGAAAAGACGTTGTACCCTTTAAACGGGTGGTCTTTAATGAAATCACCGAAAAATCCATTCAAGAAGCCTTTGCTACGCCCAGCGAACTCAATATGGATCACGTGAATGCTCAACAAACACGCCGTTTTTTAGATCGTGTTGTGGGCTATATGGTGTCTCCCCTGCTTTGGAAAAAAGTCGCACGAGGTCTATCCGCAGGACGTGTGCAATCCGTTGCTGTTAAGCTTGTGGTCGAACGTGAACGTGAAATTCATGCCTTTAATCCCGAAGAATACTGGGAAATTTATGCGGACTTACTGACACCCTCTGAGCATAAAATCACCGCTCAAGTCCTTAAATATCAGGGTAATAACTTTCGTCCCATCAATGAAGCAGAGACCGATCACGCCTTAAACAGTCTCAAAGAGGCTGACTATATACTCAGCAAGCGTGACACTCGTGCCACCAGCAGTCGCCCTAAAGCCCCCTTTATTACTTCCACACTACAACAAGCCGCCAGTACTCGCATGGGCTTTGGTGTGAAAAAAACCATGATGTTGGCACAACGTTTATATGAAGCAGGCTATATTACTTATATGCGTACTGACTCCACCAATCTCAGTAAAGAAGCAGTTGCCAGTGCACGTGATTATATTCAAGAAAATTTTGGTAAAAAATATTACCCTGAGGCTCCTATTACTTATAGTAGTAAAGGAGGTGCACAAGAAGCACACGAGGCAATACGCCCTTCTGATGTGACCACCAGTTCGACTGATATTAACGGTGTTGATCGTGATGCTCAGAGGCTGTATGAACTGATTTGGCGACAATTCTTGGCCTGTCAAATGACTCCAGCAAAATATGAAAATACCACGCTGACGATCAGTGCTTCTGACTATGACTTAAAATTAAAAGGTCGTACTATTTTATTTGATGGTTGGACACGTGTCATGAAAGCCATTGCTAAATCAGCCGAAGAAGTGATTCTACCCACCGTTAAAGAAGGTGATACCTTTAATTTACAAGCATTATTACCTTCACAACATTTTACCAAGCCACCTGCTCGTTTTTCAGAAGCCAGCTTGGTTAGAGAACTCGAAAAACGAGGCATTGGCCGCCCTTCTACTTATGCCAGTATTATTTCGACCATTCAAGATCGGGGCTATGTTACTACACAAAATAAACGCTTTTATGCCGAAAAAATTGGTGCGGTTGTCACTGAGCGTTTATGTGAAAGTTTTAATGAGTTAATGACCTATAGCTTTACCTCTGATATGGAAGAAAAACTCGATAGCATTGCTTCTAATAAAAAATACTGGAAAGATGTACTCGATGCCTTCTATCAAGACTTTAAAGAACAATTAATAAAGGCAGATAGCGAAGGTGCTGAGGGAATGCGTGCCAATGATCCAACCGAAACGGATATTCCCTGCCCTGACTGTGGTCGTCAGATGATGGTTCGTACAGGCACAACAGGTGTTTTTCTTGGCTGTTCGGGCTATGCTTTACCGCCTAAAGAACGTTGTAAAGGTACTTTAAACCTGATTTCAGGCGATGAAGCCGTTGATACAGAACAAGATGAAGAAAGTGAAGCAAAAGCTCTGATTGAGCGTAAACGTTGCCCTAAATGTGAAACGGCAATGGACAGTTATTTAATTGATGAGCAACGTAAACTGCATCTTTGTGGTAATAATCCCGATTGTGATGGTTTTATCGTTGAAGCAGGTCAATACCGTATTAAAGGTTATGACGGCCCTATTATCGAATGTGATAAATGCGGTGCGGACATGCAACTTAAATCAGGTCGCTTTGGTAAATATTTTGCCTGTACCACCGATGAATGTAAAAATACTCGTAAGTTATTAAGAAGTGGTGAAGCCGCACCTCCTAAGGCTGATCCCATTCACATGAAAGAATTACCTTGTGAAAAATCCGATGGCTATTTTGTTTTTCGTGATGGGGCTGCGGGTGTTTTTATGGCATCCAGTGCCTTTCCTCGCTCCAGAGAAACACGAGCGCCTTTAATTCGTGAAATTATTCCTCATCAATCAGAACTTGATCCGAAATTTCTTTATCTGTGTGAAGCACCCGAAGAAGATAATAAGGGTCATGCTGTCATGATCCGTTTTAGTCGCAAAAATAAAGAACAATATGTGATGACAGAAAATAAGGAAGGCAAGGCAACAGGTTGGACAGGACATTATCGTGAGGGAGAATGGCAAATTGAACTGCCTAAACCTAAGAAAAAAGTGGCTAAGAAAAAAACAGCCAAAAAGAAAGCGGTAAAGAAAAAATCAGTAAAGAAAAAGGCAACACGAAAAAAGGCCGTTAAAAAACAAGTCCTGAGCGATGATTAAAAGAGGAAGTTGTGACCCATAAAGCAATGAAAAAACAGAATTCTTCTTATCAGCTTTTTTTATTGCTATCTGCTCTGGTCGGATTTTTAATGGCCATTGCTTTATATTATTTACTTGAAACACTTAATCACAAAACCATCAGCCCTTTTGTTCAAAAAAATGATCAAGTCCAAGCGTCCCAAACGATACCCAACTCTGGACTGATCAGTAGTTTTGCTCCTGCTGTTCATCAAGCATCACCGTCCATCGTTAATATTTTTACACAAAAACAAGCAGGTATTCCTAAAGATCTTATTCCAGAAACTATCGTTCATACCAATAATAATCTCGGTTCAGGTGTGATTATTTCATCGGATGGGCATATTATCACCAATAATCATGTTATTGAAGATGCTAAA
This sequence comes from Gammaproteobacteria bacterium, assembly GCA_023144715.1. Lineage (GTDB taxonomy): Bacteria > Pseudomonadota > Gammaproteobacteria > GRL18 > GRL18 > GRL18. The sequence goes on from JAGLFC010000049.1 coordinate 3,310, forward strand.
GATATTCAAATTTTATTAAAAGATGGTCGCTATTTAAAAGCCAATTTGATTGGACAAGATTTAGAAACCGATATTGCTCTATTAAAAGTATCTGCGACACAATTACCCGCCATACAATTTGCAAATGATGAAACATTACAGGTCGGTGATATTGCTTTGGCAATTGGTAACCCTTTTGGTCTTGATCATACGGTGACATTTGGTATTGTCAGTGCACTGAATCGTTCACGTTTTAAACTTAATCGTTTTGATAACTTTATTCAAACGGATGCGGCTATTAATCCGGGTAATTCAGGCGGTGCTTTGGTCAATATCAAAGGAGAAATGATTGGTTTAAATACCATGAGTATCAGCAATAGCATTGGTTCTCAGGGCATTAGTTTTGCTATCCCCTCATCTTTAGTACGTGAGGTTATGTCGCAATTAATTACTTATGGAAAGGTGCAACGTGGCTGGATAGGTATTGAAGCAAGGCAACTATCACCTTTGATGATACAACAACTTAAACACCTTAACAATCAATCCAATAATGCCTTATTAATTATGAAAGTTCTAAAAAATGGTCCCAGTGATAAGGCGGGTATACACGCTGGTGATGTCATTACCCATCTGAATAACATCATCATTTCTTCTGAACAAGCTGCGGTACAAGTGATCACTCACTTACGTCCTGGTGATACCATTCTGCTTGAGGGTATACGTTATAATCAACGCATACAGTTTACCGTGACAGTAAAAGAACATCCTAAAAAATAAAATCCTTAATTTTTTCTTCGTGGATGAACATCGCTCATATCAACATTATTTTACATTTAGAAAAAATATCCCTTAATTTATAGTAATAATAAAAATTTATGCTAAAGTTTATATTCATCCTATAAAAATTATCAATTAGCTGAATTTCAATGAATAAAATTATTCCTTTTTTTCTCGCATTATTATTAGTGTGGAGTGGTTATTTAATTTATAACAAAACCATTATAGCCATTTCAGATCTTGAAAAGACTTTTTTTAATCAAGCTAATATATCATTCAAATTAACTAAATTAAAAATTGAAAATTATTTAGATTCACTGCACTCTAAAATAACCATTGAATCGTATAAAGAATCTGATAATCTTAGAAAAATTTTTCAATCACCTGATCAAAGTGAAGATATTTTTAAAGATCTAAAATTAAAATTGCTGAATAATTTAGATCATGTGTATCAAAGTACACTCACTGATGAACAAGGTGATATTGTAATTAATGATTTTGATGATTTACTTGGAGAATCTTGCAAATCTGATTTATCTACTTTTTCTCAAACCAATCAATTTAATATTAGACTTCATCCTCACATAGAACAATACCATTTTGATATTATGGCACATTACACGGATCCACAAAAAATGTTTCAAGGTGTTTTTTTCACTTCGTTTAAAACTGATCACATCAGCTCAATCTTAAAACAAGGCGAGACACAAGCCGTTAAACTGTATTTAGTATTGAATAAAACACCCAGTCTGATTGAGATCACTTCTGAGGGTAATCGAGAAAAATTAGGCTTAAATATTCATTTAGATAAAGAACAATTAAATAATATTTATATTAAGGATACGATTAAAAATACTGCATGGCAATTAGTGAGTATTGTTCCTGATCACTATTTGGCAGATAAAAATAAACAATTGATACTGTATGGTTTATTAGAAGCAATCACGTTATACCTTGTTTCTAGCATACTTATTTTTATGGTCTATAAACATTTCATAAAACGTAAAAAAGCCTTAATTGAAGTGTGTAATATGTCAAAACGTTACCAACTTTTTTTAGAAAAAACAGATATTGGTTTTATTTTATTTAATAAAAAAGGAGACATACAGGTCACGAATAAAGCCTCAGCCAAACTGTCTGGAAATATTTATAGTAAGAACAATCAATTACCTGTTTCTGAATGGTTATGTCCTATTATTTGGAAAAATATCAGTGCGATTATTGATAAAGTGGACGAAGATGGACAGTATTTAGGTTTAAAACTCGAAAAAGAAATGGACACATGTGATAACCGTCATATTAATAAAATGATCTTAATTTTTGATATTATCTTAGACACCAGTTATGAAGAAAATCATTATGCGTTATTTTGTAAAGATATGACGTATTTTTATGAAATTGAACAATTAAATGCAGAAAAACAAAGTATTATTAAAAAATTGGTTAAGGCTGATACGGCTAAATCAGAATTTTTATCCCACATGAGCCATGAGCTTCGCACACCCTTAAATTGTATTATGGGTTTTTCTCAATACGCGGCCTATGATAAAAAACTCTCTAATGAAACTCATGAACAATTTCAATTAATTTATAACAGTGGGCTTCATTTATTGGATTTAGTGAATAGTTTGCTTGATTTAAGCGGTATCAAAACTCATCAGTTAGAAATTTCTCTGAAAAATATTTCTTTGGAACATATTATTAATGAAGCAATCGTCTCAATCACCCCATTACTGAAAGAAAAACAGATTCAATTAAATTATCCTAAAAATATATCCTATAGGGTCAATACAGATCCCATGCGCTTAAAACAGATATTAATTTATCTATTAGATAATGCCATAAAATACAATAAAAATAATGGTCAAGTGAGTGTCCGTTATGATGTCCGTCCTGATCAGTTTTTACGCATCAATATCATTGATACTGGCAAAGGCATTAGCCTAGACAAACAAACGTTACTCTTTCAACCCTTTACTAAAATTTATGGTTTAAACTCAGTCGATGGTGCTGGAATTGGTCTGAGCATTGTCAAACAATTAATCACGTTACTTGATGGACAAGTCGGTTTAACAAGCCAAGAAGATCAAGGCAGTACTTTTTGGATAGACATCCCTTTAGCATAAAAAATGACTTCAGGGATGTAAATCCAATGGTATTATTTTAATTGTTCATATAATAAATTAAGGATGCGATAGGATGTTTTAGAAACATCAGGATGGCCATTGGAATCTAACACAATAATAACCGTGTCATCGCCTCGTGGTAATAACTTGATCTGATACTTACTTTGATCAACGGCAATCTCATCTTTCCAGAAATTCATTTTGGAGAAGAATCCATCATTTTCTTCTGCCATTGGATCGATGTATTGAACATAATAGACCCCTTCTTCACGATTACGATCTTCAACCACAAAACTAATACGATCCAAAGAAACGCCTGTACGTCGCCAAGCTCTCGGAAATGTTTCTTTGACAACCAAACGAGCATTACCTTGCTCATTACGTGAAATAGTAGCTCGTTCCATTTTCTGTGTTTCAGTACGTGCTAATAATACTCTGGCTTTTTGTTCTTCAACACCCATATAAACCATCATACGACCCAACATTTCTGCTTCTAATTCAGGATCTCTTGGGCGTACTTTCCAGATAGTTCTTTCGGTAATATCACTTTCTACGACTTCTTCCATACCATAGTGAGTCAAGTATAAATTAATTTCACCTTCTTGGTTATTGTCTTCAATACGCACCCGATATTTATCTCGGGTTGCCGCTGAGTAAAAAGATTCGAGTACATAGCTTAATGCCGAGCGAATCATATCTTGTGGAATATCAGCACGATTTTCTGCCCATTCTGTTTCTAAAATGCCTGTAGCAGGATTTTCACGTTTGATCAACATGCCTGAATCCAACCAAAATTCACGCATTTTTTCCCAAGCTTGATCTTTTGTTCCGTGAATAACTAAGTGGCGGACATCATCACCTTCACTGATCAGCTGAATATTATTTTGTTGAGGTAATACTTTATCTATAACATGACCGCCCCCCTGACGTTGATTGTTATAATCCTTAAAAGAGGCATTCACTCCGTCTGTATTGACATCAGGTACTACCATCATTTCATCATAATTGGTTGAAGTGAGATCGGGTGGTACTTCCAAGGATTTAACATCACGACTTTGATGCTTATAATCCACTTTACGACCTGAAAACGTCTCATTGAGATTAGGCATAGAATCACAGGCAATCAAACTTGATGTGATGGCTATCACTAAAGCAAGACGCGGAAATGGGGTGGTATTAAAATTTTTATTATATCGTGAAATCGTGTGTTGCATGATCATACCTTATATATTGATCTTAAATAATAGAGCGTTAAGACGCTTGTTTAATCGCTTCTCTAAGCACATCATGATACTGTTTATTCAAAGAGGTGAGAGGTAATCGAATACCTTCTGGGATTAATCCCATATCATATAATGCCCATTTAACAGGAATGGGGTTGGACTCCAAAAATAGGTCACTATGTAAGGACAATAATTTATGATTGATAGCGGTTGCCTTCTCTCTATCTCCTGCTAATGCCGCAGAACACATATCGTGCATCGCTTGAGGAGCAATATTGGCAGTCACAGAAATATCACCTTTTGCACCTGCTAAAATTAATTCCATAGCCGTCTCGTCATCACCTGAATACACATCGATCTGATCACCACATAAGGCTATAATTTTTTTGGCACGCTCTAATTGCCCAGTGGCTTCTTTTATACCAATAATATTACTAATACCCGCAAGGCGAGCGACGGTTTCTGGTAACATATCAACCGCTGTACGTCCGGGTACATTATACAATATTTGTGGAATGGCAACGCTTTCTGCAATTTTTTTAAAGTGTTGGTATAAACCTTCTTGAGTGGGCTTATTATAGTAAGGAGTGACCAATAAACAGGCATCTGCCCCCGCTGACATAGCACATTGAGTCAATTCAATGGCTTCAGTAGTAGAATTTGCACCTGTACCAGCAATAATAGGAATACGATTATTAGCAATTTCAATAACGTATTGAATAACACGGCAATGCTCTTTTTCATTGAGAGTAGCAGATTCGCCTGTCGTTCCCATTGCAACAATAGCGTCTGTACCATTTTTTATATGAAATTCAACTAATTTTGCCAAAGAGACTTCATCTACACGACCATCTGCATGCATTGGGGTCACTAACGCTACCATACTGCCACTAAACATTATCACACTCTCCACATAGTATTGAATTGTCCTAGCAAGCTGTTATTAGCAAGCAAAGGAATGCTTTTTAAACAATCACTTATTATCCTTGATTATCAAACAGAAAACCACTCTAATAAGACGCTTAAAATTTTTTTAGATTAAAAATATTAATTTAATTAAAGATAATGATAATAATATACGATTATCATGTAAAATAGTCATTATTATTGTGTTTACATTAATGATCATTCCCCTCTCTATTTTCTTCTTAATAAAAGAGTGCCAATCTATTAAATTTGTGGTAATTTCATTTATAAATCGCTATTATCCTATTTATGTAAGGAAATAACATGTTCAAACAACTGAGTTTAAGATTACGTTTAGTTCTTTTTATTGCGACCTTTAGCATTATTTCAACCTTATTATTAAGTCACTTTGTCAGTCGCTATTCTAGTAATCAAATTATTCACGATCAAGGTTTATTATTAAAAGAAGTTGCCTTATCAATGGCCAATCGTCTTGGTCAAGACATGAATACTCGTTCTGCCGAAATTGAGTTTCTAGCTCAAATGGATTTAATCCGTAGTCCTTCTGTCGCACTCAAACAAAAAACTAAAGTGTTTGAAGATATGAAACGTGCTTACCCTTATTATGCTTGGCTCGGTATGACCGATAATCAGGGTAATATTCTACTGGGTACCGATGGTTTATTAGTAGGCAAAAACGTCAAAAAACGAACATGGTTTATTGAAGGCAGTCAAGGCTTACATTTTGGCGATGCCCATGATGCCTTTCTTTTAGCAAAACTCATGCCTAAGCCAAAATGGGATGATCTCCCCTTACGTTTAGTCGATGTATCTGCACCTATATTAGATAAGCAAGGTAATTTACTCGGGGTCATTTGTGGTCATTTAAGTGTGGACTGGGCATTTGAAGCACGTATTAGAATGTTAGGTAACTTAAATAAAGAATCTCTTGATCTGATTGTGTTAAACAAAGAAGGCAACGTATTAATGGGTACACCTTCCCTACCCTCTCTTGAAGTCGATTTAAGTCATTTACACTCATGGAAAAATATTCACCGAGATAATGAGGTTATTATTGAAACATGGCCGAATAATAAAAATTATTTAACCGCAGGGGTTTCTAAAAATGCGTTTCGTTCAAAACTTAATATGGATTGGTCTATTATTGCCCGAAAATCAGAACAAACCGCTTTAGCCCCTGCTTTAAAAGTGAAACACACTATTCAGATTATGGGTACCATTACCGCACTATTATTAGGTCTTTTATTTTGGTTTTTTATTGGTCAGCAATTAAAACCACTTGAAAAAATAAGCCGTGTTGCCAAAAAGATTCAAAGCTCAAATTTAAAAACATTAACCATTCCTCAACTTGAGGGTAATGATGAAATTGCTACTTTTTCCCATTCTCTTACTAATTTGGTTCATTCTTTGCAACACAAAAATGATGAATTAATACTGACTAACCGAATTTTTGAAGAAAGCAGTCAGGGCATTATGATTACAGATAAGAATAAAAAAATTATTTGTGTTAACCAATCTTTTACTGATATTACCCAATATTTACCTGAAGAGGTCAAAGGTAAAAATCCAAAATTATTATCATCAGGTAAACATGACAAGGACTTTTATAAAAAAATATATACCGCTTTACAAAATGATGGCTTTTGGAGCGGTGAAATATGGAATCGCAATAAACAAGGAAAAATTTATCCTGAATGGCTCAATATTAATGCTTTAAAAAGTGAACAAGGCGAAATATCTCATTATATTGCTTTATTTGATGATATTACTGAAAAAAAAGAATATGAAAATAAGCTCATTCATTTAGCCAATTATGATGTATTAACCGAACTCCCCAACCGTAATCTCTTACAGGAGCATATCAAAGGTTCAATTGCACAAATTGAAGCCAGTAATGGTGAATTAGCCTTGTTATTTATTGATTTAGATAAATTTAAACATATTAATGATACCATGGGACACCCAGCAGGTGATCAGATACTCCAAGAAGTTGCCAGTCGCTTCCGAACGATTATGACATCAGGACAAACATTAGCCCGTTGGGGCGGTGATGAATTTGTCGTTTTATTACCGGGATTCAATGCTATCCAAGCAAAAAGAGTCGGACAAAAACTGCTTAATAGTTTATCTCGATTTTTTGAAATTAATAATGCACGGTATCATATCAGTGCCAGTATTGGTATTGCTCTATTTCCTCATGATAGTCAAACGGTTGATGGACTATTACGCTGTGCCGATACGGCCATGTATCAAGCCAAGGAAGAAGCTGAAAATGTGTGTCAACTGTATGCCAGTGAAATGAATGAAAGTGTTCAGCAATTTTTAGAAATAGATAATGCTATTCGTCAAACACTCAAAAATAATGAAGGTGAAGGTCTGAGCCTTGCCTTTCAACCTCAATATACCCTTGATAAAAAGACAATGCTGGGCGTTGAAGTATTGATTCGTTGGCATCATCCTAAATTGGGTTTTATCAGTCCTGAAGAATTTATCCCCATCGTTGAAGATAGTAAACAAATTATCCCATTAGGAAATTGGATTATAGAGCAAGCACTCAAACAATTTAAGGAAATTGCTCATCAATATAATATCACCTTATCGCTTAATTGTTCTACACAGCAAATCATGGCAGAACATTTTCTAAGTCATTTAGTGAATACGGCCACAGAGTTTGAAATACCCAATCATCTTATTCGTATTGAAGTCACTGAGTCTGCGATTATGTCCGATGAAGTCAAGGCTTCCCAAGTATTGCAAGCAGCCAAAGAACATGGTTTTTCTATCTCAATTGATGATTTTGGTACAGGCTATTCTTGTTTGCATTATATTCAAAAGATACACCCTGATGAACTTAAAATTGATAAAAGTTTTGTACAACTTGCTGATATTAATTCTGATAGCAAAAATATTATTTCTTTTACCGTTGGATTGGCAAAAAGTATGAATATGGATATTGTGGCCGAAGGTGTTGAAACACAGGCACAATTGGATGTATTAAAATCAATAGGTAACGTCACTATTCAAGGCTATTTATATAGTAAACCCGTTTCGTTTGAAGAACTCAAAAAACTTTTATCCTCTCTGGATTAGTGGGGTATTACAATGACACAAGAAAATAAAATATTATCTATCGTGGTAGGCTTATCAGGTGGTGTAGATTCATCGGTGACAGCCTTGCTCTTAAAACAGCAACACCATAATGTTTCTGCTATTTTTATGAAAAATTGGAATGAAGATGATGACAATGATTATTGTCCTGCGGAAGAAGATTTTGCCGATGCTCAAAGTATTTCAGCAGAATTAGAGATTCCTTTTCATGGCGTTAATTTTGCACCTGAATACTGGGATAAAGTCTTTACTTATTTTTTAGAAGAATATAAGGCAGGACGCACGCCTAATCCTGATATTTTATGCAATAAAGAGATTAAATTTAACGTTTTTTTAGACTATGCACTGTCTCAGGGGGCCGAAAAAATTGCGACCGGTCACTATGCACGAGTGCGAGAACAAAATGGTCAGTTTTTTTTATTAAAAGGTAAGGATAATAATAAGGATCAAAGTTACTTTCTGTATACATTAGGGCAATATCCCCTCTCAAAAACACTGTTCCCTATTGGTGAATTAGATAAAAGTGAAGTGCGTCAACTCGCGGAACAATACCATCTGGCCACTTGGGATAAAAAAGATTCTACAGGGATTTGTTTTATTGGTGAGCGTGATTTTAAAAAATTTCTCAGTCAATATTTACCTGCAAAATCAGGTGATATGGTGACACCTGAGGGTGAAATTGTAGGACAACATCAAGGCTTAATGTATCATACTTTGGGACAGCGTAAAGGTTTGGGTATTGGTGGACGTAACGCCACTTCCAATAAGGCAGGACAACCTTGGTTTGCGGCACAAAAAGAAGTACAAAAAAATCAATTAATAGTGGTTCAGGGTAAGGATCATCCGCTACTCTATAGCCAACAACTCCATGCCTCAAAACTACACTGGGTCAGTGGTCAAGCCCCCAAACTTCCTTTTCGTTGCACTGCTAAAACACGTTATCGCCAAGCTGATCAAGACTGTATTATTCATTCAGGAGAAAATCAGGACACTTGTATGGTAAAATTCGATACAGCACAATTTGCCATTACCCCCGGACAATCTGTGGTATTTTATCAAGATGAAATATGTTTGGGTGGTGGCATTATTAATTAACGGATCACTATACAAAGATTAAACGACTTATGGAACAACTGAGTACTCTTGAACAACGTACAATAGCACTGGCAGGTATCTTACAAAATTGTCATCAAATGCACCAACTTGCCAAAACAGGCAAGATTGACCCTTTTTATTTAGATATAGCCGTTAAGGCGATTTTAAATACCGATCCTGATAATACCTTGGATATTTTTCAGGGGTTTGCAGGTATTCGTGATGGTCTTCAACTCATAGAACAACAATTGGGTGACACCGATAAAGCACGCAATACTCACCTGACTCGTTATGCTATTAGTATTTTATTTTTAGCCAATAAAGTACTTAAAGATAAAAAAATATTAAATAAAATCAGTGAAGGCATTAGCAAAGCACAAGCTCAGGTGGATCATTTTGGTAGTGATCATCTTAATATCTATGCCAGTTTAGGCGGACTGTATTCTGATACTATTAGCCCATTAAATCCTAGAATTATGGTCTCAGGAGAACCCGAAATTCTCAACAATCCTGATAATGCCAATAAAATACGCACTCTATTACTCAGTAGTATACGTTCAGCAGTACTCTGGCAACAATTAGGTGGCAGCCGTTGGCAACTACTTTTTAAAAGAAAAAAAATAATCTCGATTGCTCAACAGCTAGGCAAGTAGGATGATATTCCCTATTTATATTGACGTAAATACCACCATTCAAAGAAACGTTTGAGCCAATGAAAGAGTTTCATTCTTGGTAACACAATATTGCGTTTCTCTGTGCGTGCCACCAAAATACCTGAATCTTGGCTATCAACAATACACACTAATTCTGCTTTAAACGTGTGATTAGCTTCATCACCATTAAATTCAGCTAATATATTTTTTGCTGAGGCTTCAGCCTGTAGATCGGCCATGTGTGCTTGTTTGGGCAACCAATCAGGGCCGGGGAAACTCCCTGAATCGCCTGCAACATAGACCGTATCCATAGAGTCAACTTGACAGTGTTTATTGGCACTGATCATGCCCCCTGATGAACGAGGTAAATCGGTATTATCAAACCAAGTATTGCCTGTCATACCGGGCATAAAAATAATTAAATCGGCATCAAACTCACCACCTTCTGTGATCACACTATGATCGGTAAATTGTTTCATTTTATGCCCAAGATGGGTGTCAATATCACGGCGTTTCATCTCTTTAAGTAAACCGTTAACCGCTTTAGGCCCTAATCGTTGACCAGGGTTTTCAGCAGGCGTAAAAAAGACCAACTTAAATTTATCACGTCTGCCTTCTTTTCTCAGCTGAGAATCAATCCCAAATAAAAATTCAAACATAGGCCCACCACGCATGGCACTGGGTTCTTTGGGATTACCCGAAAAACCAAAAGCAATCGTACCACCTTGTAGAGATTTGAGTCGGTCTCTTATTTTGACTGCTGCATCCACTCCTTCGCAAGGTGTAATGGCATGTTCAATACCCGAGAGTTTTTTAATAAAACGTCCTCCAGTACAAATGATGAGTGCATCATTGTCCAGTTCTCCTTCACTGGTGATTAATGTGCGTCCATTATTTTTTAGACCCATTGCCTCAGCAGCCACATAATTGACTTTCATACGCTTAAAGAAATTATCTAAAGGAATAATAAGATCCTTGGGCTGTCTGAGTTCACAAGGTATCCAAATCGTACCAGGTAGATATTGAAATTCAGCTTTTGGACTAATCAATGTAATTTCAAGATCAAGATTATCACGATTGACTTTTCTGAGGGTTTTTACAGCGGTGAGTGCAGCAAAGCCACTCCCGACAATATGGACTTTTTTCATTATTATATTCACTTGTTAGTATTAATGAGTGTTAATCTTGTTGTAATTCTTTAGCTAATGGGATGATTGGATTCCATTGTAACCATTGATCATTAGGTTCATCATGTAACACAAAAAAACTGCCTGAGGCTAATGGTTCACCCATTTGTTCATTATTGGGTGTCGCAAATGCTATGCCTCCTGATAAGACAGATTCTAGGGATTCTGTACGAATTTTTGATGCCCCAAATAGGTTAATATTCATATTAATACCACTAGAATGCCAAAACTGACTATTTTCACGAATCAAGGCTTTAAAACGATGACGTATGCTTAAATGAATCAAAATTTGATCAGCAGTATCTGCTAAAGCATAGCCAATGACTGAACCTACTTTCACTTGTTTATAATAAACAGGATCTCCTATTGTTATTGAACTTAAACGTTTAGCGGTTAGGTTCACCGTAAACGCATTATTTGCCTGTTCTAATAAAGGTGCTTTATCTAAACCCATAAAAAAATCTGTTTGCTTTCCTTTAATAGGCTTAATATTGATATAACTGCCTGTTATTAAGGTCTCTATATTGGCCGTTTTTACCAAGCTCACTTGAGCGGTGACAATCCAAAATTGAGAGTGTTTACCCAATATTTTTTTTAGGGATGAATCCAGTTCTAATGTGACCCATATTGTATCAAGATCCATCTTATTCAAGTCAATAGCATGAACCTTTCCGACCTCAATACCTCTATAATGTATTTTACCCCCTACACTCAACCCTTTCAGATCACTAAATTGTACTTGAATATAAAAAGCATTAATTTTAGCCGCATTATAATCTGAAAATAATGTAAAAGAATCACCATTAGACACTTTTTTTAGTGTTTTATGCTTATTAGACTTTTCATTAAAAAGAGCAATACCCCCTTTTAAGATACTCTCCATAGAACCTGTCTGTATTTCAATACCTGATAAATCTGCATTAACATGAATACCAGAGGCATTATAAAAACGTGATTGGTGATTAATTAAATCCACATATTGAGGCCAAATATGAATGGCAAGATTAATGCTTTCTCTATTCTTAGACAGTTCATAATCTTGTACTTCACCAATTTTTATTCGGTTGTACATAATGGGTGAAGCAATCGTAATTGATCCTAATTGTGCACTTTTTATTGTTAAGTGCAAACCTGGATAATGATGGCTTAATGCGGGTTTATTTTGCATGACAAAAAAGGTTCGTTGCTTTTTCTTACTTAAACCGGGTCGTAATGTAATATATTCACCACTAATTAAGGTGTCTACATTCTGCAATTCAGAAATACTAATTTTAGATTTTACTTGCCAAAATTGGGTATCTTCTACCAAAGAATCCTCTGCAATTGGATCAAGAATAACGGTAGCAGTGACACTTTTATCTCCTTTGTTCGGCATCACTTTTTTAACAATACCTAATACAATTCCCTTGTATATAATTTTGGTTGACCCTTCAGATAAACCCACAGCTGTTTTAAACTTGAGTGTCACTTCAATACCTACTTTAGCATCATCAAAATCATCATACAGTGTAAATGTTTTGCCATTGCCCTGCCATTTTTTAGAGGCTTGATTATCTGAGGTATCATCAGGATTATAAAATGATAAGCCTCCTTTAAGTAAGGTCACTAAGGATTCCACTTCTACTTTAACCCCTGACAATCCTCCTTTAACATTTAAACCACTGACATTATAAAAACGACTATTTTCTTTGAGTAAATGTGAATATTCGGGTTTAATAAATGCTTTTAAATGTACATTAAGTGTATCTTGCGTTAATTCAAACCCTTCTATATGCCCTACGGCTATATTTTTATAGTAAATAGGAGAGCCTTTAGTCATAGAGCCAAGAACCTTTGATTCTATATAAAAATGTACACCCGGTACTTCATTAGATTGTATTGGTTCATCACCCATTACCTTAAAATCAAATTTAGGTTTGCCTTTTAGCACAGGTCTTACTTGAATATAATTACCACTGATCAGAGCATCCAAGCCTGTTAAATCCAATAAATTAACACTGGGTTTCACCACCCAAAATTGGGTTTCTTCTGTTAATATATCTTCCATCGTGGGATCAATACTGGCAAGTACAATCATTTCATTGGTATTTTTATCATAGCTAAAATCACCCAAACGACCAATTGTTTTTCCTTGGAATTTAATCACGGTATTATTTTCTTGAATTAAATTCGTTTTATCAAAACGTAATATAATAGGAACACCCACCTTAGCACTTTCAAAATCACTATACAGTAAATAATAACTATTTTCCTGTGCGGGTTTATCGTGTCCTTTGGTATCAGGATTATAAAAAGCAATCCCTCCCACTAGCATAGTAATGAACGATTCAGTTTTAATATCAATGCCCGATAAATCAGCACTCATATTGATACCACTGATATTATAAAAATGAGAATTTTCTTTCACAAGATGGGCATATTTAGGTTCAATTAACACCCAAGCATGAATTTCAGTATCATTTTCTGCCAGAGTATAATTTGTTACTTTACCCACAGGAATTTGTTTATAGTAAATAAGCGTGCCTCGATCAATGGATGCAAGACGATTAAGGCGTAATTTAAGGTGTAGCCCCGGTGTTTCGGTTGAAGGCGGTGGCGGTACTTCAAGTGCCACAAATTTTCTTTTTTCTTCTCCTGTTTCACCTGCCATTAAAGCAATATAACGACCACCAAGTAAAGTATCTAAACCCGATATACCTGATAAAGAAACACGTGGCTCAACCACCCAAAATACTGTATTTTCATTCAAAAAAGGTTTTGTTCTTTTGTGCATTTCAATATGCAAAATAACATTTTGTAGATCTTCTGTTACTATACGTTTTTTGACAACACCTGTTGATATACCTTTATAAAGAATATGGGTTTTACCGACTTCAATCCCTTCAGCACTTGGCACTTGCAAGGTAATCATAATACCCGCATCCATGTAGCTTTTTACAATTAAGCCCACCCCTATTAAAAAAGCCACTATCGGTAAAATCCATATTGGTGAAAAACCTTTTTTTCTCGTCACTTCTGGTTGAGCAAATTGATCACTTATTGGCTGTTTAGGTATTGTTGTATTATTCATCATATAATCAATATGTTATTTATCGCTATTAGGTGGGTAAAGGCATTCAATCAAGCGTTCTACCTGCTGAATACAACAACCACTGCCCATCGTCGCATAGGTTTCTTTTTTTACTTCTGCGACGGTTGTAGCACCATTGGCAATTGCATTAATAATATCCCTCTTAACCACTTCATTACAGACACAGAGATTACGATCTAAATTCTTTTTAAGAATAGGTGGAATTTTATCCAGAGGGTTGGTTACAGGATCAATTTTCAAAATATATATCCTCTTTCACTTAAATGTTTTAATACCTTTTTATTCATAACAGTATTAATTGCTCTGCTCTTTTTTGTTCTTCAATAATCACTGTTTCGTAGTTTGTAATGATCGCTTCAATCATAGGGTTTCTATTTTTTTCACTGCCACCAATATGATAAAAATGTTCTCTTGTTAAAAGATTAAATTGATTCCATAATAACTCAATATATTCATTCTTCCGAAAATCATTATGATGCCAAGTTGATAAAATAAACTTGTTTTTAGATTGAGATAAACAATTAAATAAATGATTTTCTCGTTCTTCATCCCAGCCATTAAAATATTCCACATGTCTACCAATATAAGGTGGGTCACAATAAATAATATCATCTGAATTGGCACGATCAATTGTTTTATCAAATGATTGACACTTAAATTCAAAATCTTTTATTTCAAATAAATGACTTACATGTGCAATTTGATTCACAATTTTCGTTATATATGCTTTTGCAAATCGTTCTGGTTTTCGGCAAAAAGGTACATTAAAGCCCCCTTTTTTATTAAATCGAATCATGCCATTAAAACAAGCTCTATTGAGAAATAAAAAATCTAAAGGGCGATGTTCTTCATTAAATCTTGCTCTTAATTCATAATAATGAGATTCACCTTTTTCTAATAATTTTGCACCTTCTTTGTTTAAATATTGTTTTGCAATTTTTGAAGTAATTTTTTTATCTGCAATTGCTTGATAAAAGTTGACTAAGTGAGGATTTGTATCACACAATAAAGCACGTTTTGGTGCAATATTAAATCCAACAACACCCGTACCCATAAAAGGCTCTATCCATTTGCCATTAAATTCTTGAGGAACAATACTTTTGATCCATGGGACAAGCTTTGTTTTTATGCCTTGAGATTTTATTGGAGGTACATGTACTTTCATTTATCTGCCTTTTTTGGGCTTTTATTATTTTTTAAAACAATTAATGAATGATCCCCTTTTCGATACTCCACAAAATCATTCAACGATATAATTTTCTTTGTGCCACCCTTGTTATTCGATATAATAATTTTATTATAATTCATCCAATAATCATCAAACCATGATTCACCAAGCTTAGAAAACACTCCATTTCCATTTATAATATCACTGATATTTTTAATGCTCCCTATATTTGCAGTATTTCCACTCCCACTTTTATCGCTTGCAATCTTCCACTTTTCTGTCACAAAAAATTGAAAACCACTCATTACAGATGAAATTGAATATAATTCTCTCATTTTATAACTTTTTGTTTCATTTATAGAGTCACTTTTTGTTCGATCATAAATAATCCCAAGACAAAAGTGTCCCATATAATCACCATAAGGAAACTGTATATTTTTTGTACTCATACGGTCTTCAAAATATTTACCATGTGATCCTAAGGTAAAACCGTTGCATAAAAATGGTTTTTTAGAATTTCTGTACGTCGTTTTAAAATCTACTGCAAATTTAACTTTTTCATTATCTTTTTTTACAAAGGATATATCAGGATAATAATTTTGATGCTCTGCAAGTACTACTTTGTAGCCATACATTTGTGCAAATTCCATAATTTTGGGAAATAAATGAATTTCTAAAATTTTTGAAATAATTTTAGTATCAGAAGAAATAGTATAAATATTTTGAAATACATCAATAAAGCCTTTGATTGTCCATTGACCATCATTAGTACTAATATATGCTTGCAAACTTTGAACAAACTCTTTGAGTTGACACTCAAATTCTTCTTTCACCGTTTATTTCCTATTTTGTATTGATGACTGCCCCCTAAATTGTAAACTTTATTCTCTCAATGGGCTATTAACTTTCATAATAAATAGCTAATCATAAACTTTATTTGATGCTTGAGTCATATTTTTTTATAATAGCGTGTTTTGATTTTTTGAACTTTACTCGCCCACTATCATTAAACATGGAAATATAGGCATGAACCCTTATTTAACATTTTTAAAACCGTATCCATTTGAGCGTCTTAATGCCTTAAAAAGTGGCATTAATCCCAATGGTCAATTGAAGCATATCGCTTTATCCATTGGCGAGCCTAAGCATGAACCCCCCGCTTTTGTGGCTGAAACTATTCAAAAAAACTTTTCTGCATTGACTCAATACCCAACCACAAAAGGAATTCCTGAATTACGCAGAAGTATTGCTCACTGGTTGATCAAACGTTACAAGCTATCTGAAGGGCAAATCGATCCAGAGACTCAAGTGTTACCTGTTAATGGGACACGTGAAGCATTATTTGCTTTTGCTCAGACAGTCATTAATACTCAAGAAAAAGATCCATTAGTGGTGATGCCCAATCCTTTTTATCAGATTTATGAAGGTGCGGCAATTTTAGCAGGTGCAACGCCCTACTTTGTGAATTCTTGTGAAAGAACCTATAATGTGCCTGAATTTAATAGTATTCCTGAAAGTATCTGGAAACATTGTCAATTACTCTATATTTGTTCTCCTAGTAATCCATCAGGAGAAGTCATTGATAAATCGACATTACAACAACTTATTAAAATTGCCCATCATTATAATTTTATTATTGCTTCAGATGAATGCTATTCAGAACTCTATCAAGAAGAACATCGCCCACCCTCTGGCTTACTCGAAGCAGCGAATGATATGGGTGTCAATGATTTTAGTAATTTAGTGGTCTTTAATAGCTTATCCAAGCGTTCCAATGTACCCGGTTTACGCTCGGGTTTTATTGCAGGTGATGCCAATATTATTCAACAATTTCTATTATACAGAACCTATCATGGTTCAGCCATGCCTCTTACCACTCAATACGCCAGTATTGCCTGTTGGCAAGATGAGCAACATGTACAACAAAATCGTACACTTTATAGAGCCAAATATAAGGCATTTATTGATATATTAAGTCCTGTGATTGATATTTATGCACCTCCTGCTTCTTTTTACATCTGGCTAAAATTACCTTGTGGTGATGATGAAAAGTTTGCTTCCAGACTCTTTGAAGAACAACATATTACCGTATTACCCGGCAGTTATCTGTCCAGAAAAACAGGTCAGGCCAATCCTGGTCATGGCTATGCTAGAATTGCGTTGGTTGCCCCTCTTGAAGAATGTATTGAGGCAGCAAAACGCATACGCACTTACCTAAAGCAATATAAGGAATAACGAATGAGCGATATACAACACATTATTGAAGACGCTTTTGAAAATCGAGCAGAAATTACCCCTACCACAGTGGAAGCTCCTGTTAAAGAAGCCATCTCTGAAGCGATTCAAATGTTGGATAGCGGTCACCGTCGAGTTGCCGAAAAAGTAGACGGTGATTGGGTAGTTAACCAATGGTTAAAAAAAGCAGTCTTGCTATCTTTCCGTATCGAAGAAAATCATTTAATTAGAGAAGGTTCAACCAATTATTATGACAAAGTAACATCTAAATTTCTGGATTATAATTCACAAGATTTTCAAGAAGCAGGCATTCGAGTCGTACCTCCTGCGACCGTCAGAAAAGGGGTTTATATTGCTCCTAGCGTCGTATTAATGCCTTCTTTTTGCAATATTGGTGCGTATGTTGATAGTGGTACCATGGTTGATACTTGGGCTACCGTCGGATCGTGCGCTCAAATTGGTAAAAATGTCCATCTTTCTGGCGGTGTCGGTATTGGCGGTGTTCTTGAACCATTACAAGCAAATCCCACCATCATTGAAGATAATTGCTTTATCGGTGCACGCTCAGAAGTGGTTGAGGGTGTTATTGTGGAAGAAGGCTCCGTTATTTCTATGGGTGTGTATATTGGACAAAGCACTCGTATTTATAATCGCATGACGGATGAAGTCAGTTATGGTCGTATTCCTGCTGGATCAGTGGTTGTTTCTGGTAATTTACCCTCTAAGGATGGTAAATATAGCTTATATTGTGCGGTTATTGTGAAACAAGTGGATGCAAAAACATTGGGTAAAGTCGGAATTAATGAATTATTAAGGGATATTTAACCCTTTAAGATTAAAAAGCCTGTATCCAATACAGGCTTTTTTTTTCAGCCCTTATTCTCTTAAACACTCAATAAAAAAATACACTTATGACACATTTAAGCCCTACGATTGAACTTGCCACTGAACTGATTAATATTGATTCTGTTACGCCTAATGATAAAGGATGCCAAACATTAATGATTGAGCGTCTCCGCGCTATTGGTTTTGACATTGAGCCTTTACGCTTTGGTGATGTTGATAATTTTTGGGCAAAACGTGGTACACAAAAACCACTCTTTGTTTTTGCAGGTCATACCGATGTCGTACCCAGCGGTCCTGTGGAACAATGGCACACTCCACCCTTTGAAACAACGATTATTGATCAAACACTCTATGGTCGCGGTGCTGCGGATATGAAAGGTAGTTTAGCCGCTATGGTGACGGCCTGTGAACGTTTTGTTACTCACCATCCCAATCATAAGGGTGCGATTGGTTTTTTAATCACCAGTGATGAAGAAGGACCAGCCATTAATGGTACTATTAAGGTTATTGAGCATCTCCAAGCCAATAATGAAGCTATTGATATGTGCTTAGTCGGTGA
Organism: Gammaproteobacteria bacterium; assembly: GCA_023144715.1. GTDB lineage: Bacteria > Pseudomonadota > Gammaproteobacteria > GRL18 > GRL18 > GRL18. Next base: position 22,284 of record JAGLFC010000049.1, read on the forward strand.
ACCCTCTTGTACGGATCAATTGGGTGACACCATTAAAAATGGTCGCCGTGGTTCTTTAGGAGCAATACTGACCGTACACGGTGTTCAGGGACATGTTGCCTATCCTCATTTAGCCAAAAATCCCATTCATTTACTGGCACCTGCTTTGGCTGAATTAATCAGTATTGAATGGGATCAAGGTAATGACTTTTTTCCACCCACTAGTTTTCAAATATCGAATATGAATTCAGGTACGGGTGCCACTAATGTGATTCCTGGAGATGTGCAAGTGATGTTTAACTTGCGTTTTTCAACTGAACTTAATCAACAAAAAATCACTCAACGAGTCGAAGCACTGCTTGATCAATACGACTTTGATTATGATATTGATTGGAATTTATCGGGTCAGCCTTTTTTAACTTCACAGGGAGAATTGGTTGACGCTGCACAACAAAGTATTGAAGAAATTACGGGCATAAAAACTCAATTATCCACTGCTGGAGGCACATCTGATGGGCGTTTTATTGCACCCACTGGTGCACAGGTGATTGAACTAGGGCCTCTCAATGCCACCATACATAAAGTAAATGAATGTGTTGGTGTCCAAGAACTTGATGATTTATCATTAATTTATGAAAAAATATTAGAACAACTTTTATCAGTGGTTCATAAAGAAAAAAGTAGTAAGGAAAGAACATGAAAATTTTAGTCACAGGTGGTGCTGGATATATTGGCAGTCACACTTGCATTGAATTACTCAATAATCAGTATGAAGTTGTTGTAGTGGACAATCTTTGCAATTCAAGCCAAGAGTCTCTGAATCGAGTCAAAAAAATTACGGGTAAAGAATTAGTCTTTTATCAAGAAGATGTTTTAGATGAAGATGCACTGAGCAAAATATTTGAGGAACAAAAAATTGATGCGGTGATTCATTTTGCAGGATTAAAAGCTGTTGGTGAATCGGTCACCATGCCCATTGAATATTATCAAACCAATTTAACAGGTACATTGGTACTGTTTAAAGTGATGCGTGATTTTAAGGTCAAAAATTTTGTTTTTAGTTCATCGGCAACCGTTTATGGTGATCCTCATACTGTACCCATTACTGAAGATTTTCCGCTCTCTGCCACCAACCCTTATGGTCGTTCAAAATTAATTATTGAAGAAATCAGTAGTGATCTTTATGTTGCGGATAAAGAATGGAATATTGCCCTACTACGTTATTTTAACCCAGTGGGTGCACATCAATCAGGTCTTATTGGTGAAGATCCTAATGGTATCCCTAATAATCTGATTCCTTATATTGCTCAGGTGGCTGTTGGAAAACGTGAAAAACTCTCTGTATTTGGTGGCGATTATGATACGCCTGATGGGACAGGTGTTCGAGATTATATCCATGTCGTTGATCTCGCTCGTGGTCATATTAAAGCCTTAGAAAAACTCACCTCTAAACCAGGATTAGTCGTTTATAATTTAGGCACAGGTCAGGGGTATAGTGTGTTAGAAATGGTCAAAGCAATCGAACAAGCATCGGGTCGTCCTGTCCCTTATCAAATTGTTGAACGTCGTGCAGGTGATATTGCCACTTGTTTTGCTGATCCTGCGTTTGCTGAACAGGAAATTGGCTGGAAAGCAGAATATAGTTTATTAGAAATGGCGAATGATACATGGCGGTGGCAGAGTCAAAATCCTAATGGCTATCAGCCTAAATAGCGTTTATACTCACTATAAATAATAATAATAAAAAAGGGGATCAATGTGAGTATTAGCAAACTTTTTCAACAGGAATTACGCCAGCATTACTTATTTCGTCGCTTATCAGATGAAGCATTTAGTACTATTCTTGAACGTTCTAATCTCACTTCATTAAAAAGAAATGAAGTATTATTTGAGCAAGGTGATCATGCGTCACGCTTTTTTTTCGTTCGCAGTGGTCAAATTATGTTATTTCAAACCTCTCCAGAAGGTCATGAAAAAATTGTTGATATTATTGGTCCAGGACAAACTTTTGCTGAAGCGGTGATGTTTATGGAAGGTCATCGTTTCCCTGTCAATGCTAGGGCGACTAATAATACTGAATTATTTTATTTTGATAATAAAGCCTTTACCCAAGAATTGCAAAATTCTAATGCCTTATGTTTTGCTATGATGGCTGATATGAGTACTCGTTTAAAGGGATTATTAACTGAGATTAGTGAATTGACTATTTATAATGCTAAACATCGTCTTATCAGTTATTTATTAGGTCATATCAATGATTTAAAGGCACAACCCACAGTTAAATTAACAGCCACTAAGTCTATGATCGCCTCCAAATTATCAATTACACCTGAAACATTCTCACGAATTATATCGCAACTTAAAAAGGAAGACTTAATTGCGATTGAAGATGAAGTGATTACTCTACTACAACCTGATAAGCTTAAAGAAATTATTGGTGAAACGTTTTCCAAAAATACAAATCGCTGTGTCTAATACGAAGAACCGCTACTGATTATTTATTTTTTATGATATATTAAACTCACTTTGCCCTCGTAGCTCAGCTGGATAGAGTGACCCCCTCCTAAGGGGTAGGTCGGACGTTCAAATCGTCTCGAGGGCGCATCCTTTTCTTTATAAACACCTAATGACAGAGCTTTTACTTTAAAGCAAAATATCAATTTATGTTGAGTCAATTGTTTAAAAAAATTATTTTTACACCTGAAGTCGTACATGCTTATTCCGCAGGTATTTCCAATGTTGGCAAAAAACGCGATCATAATGAAGATCAATTCCTTATCGACGAACGACTTGGACTTTTTGTGGTCGCTGATGGCATGGGAGGTCATGAAGCAGGTGAAGTGGCCAGCCAACTTGCTCTTGATACTATTTTAACCCATTTACAAAAACTGACTTTAAATTATAAGCAAGCAATAAAGCACTACGAACAATCCCCTAATAAAATTATCCGTTCATTATTACAAGATGCTATTGAAGATGCTAATAATCAGGCACATTGTCATAATATTGCCCGAGGATCACCCGAAGGAAAAGGAATGGGTACGACCATTACAGGCTTATTAATTAGCTCACTTCCAGATCCGAGCAAAAGGAAGGTTTATTTATTCAACGTGGGTGATAGTCGTATTTACAGTTTTAGAAAAGGTGCTTTAAAACAGCTCAGTATTGATCACAGCCTTTATCAATTATGGCTTAATACAGGATCTAAAGGTTCACCTCCCAAACATAACATTATTTATAAAGCAGTAGGGCCATGGAAAACAATGATGGCCGATCAACACACCCTTAATATCCATAATGAAGAGCTGTTTTTACTCTGTTCTGATGGTCTTTATGATATGCTATCAGATGAAGAAATAGAGACTATTTTAACCGTAAATAGCCATCAAACACTTAAAAAAATGGCTCAAGCCTTAATTGATTCAGCCAATAATGCAGGTGGTCATGATAATATCACCGTTATTTTAGTTAAGCCTTAAATGATTAAAGGCTTTCTCATTTTGTTATAATATTTTTTGTATTTAGGGTTGGGTTATGGATATTACTAAGTTTTTAAAATTAATGGTGGATAAAGGCGCTGCGGATATGTTTTTAAGTGCAAATGCACCCGTCTCTATTAAAATTACAGGACAAATACGCCCAGTCAGTAAACAAGCATTAAGCTCTGAACAAGTGAACTCTATTTTAGAAAAATTAGTCGATCAGGACAAATTACAAGAATTTGAAGAAAATCTAGAACTTAATTTTGCCATTGCCATTGATGGTGTGGGACGTTTTCGAGCCAATGCGTTTCGTCAACGGGGTGATACTGCTCTGGTCATCCGTCATATCAAGACAGAGATACCACGTGTGGAAGATATGAACTTACCTACCACACTTAATGATTTAGTGTCCCATAAAAATGGTTTGGTGATGGTGGTCGGTGCAACAGGTTCTGGAAAATCAACCACATTAGCCGCCATGTTAGGTTATCGTAATGCCTATGTAGGAGGACATATCCTCACCATTGAAGATCCTGTTGAATTTATTCATGATCATAAAAAAGCCATTGTCAATCAACGTGAAGTAGGACTGGATACCCTCAATTATGATAATGCCTTAAAAAATGCCATGCGTGAAGCACCCGATGTCATTTTAATTGGTGAAGTACGCGATGGTGAAACAATGGGACATGCGATGGCTTATGCCGATACAGGACACTTATGTCTGACCACCTTACACGCCAGTAATGCCATTCAATCATTAGACAGAATTTTTAACTTTTTTCCAAAAAATGCACACAAACAACTGGCGGAAGATTTATCTCGTAATTTAAGAGCCATTGTCTCGCAACGTCTCATTCCCGGTAAAGATGGCAGTTATTATCCTGCCGTAGAAATTATGATCAACACGCCCTATGTATCTGAAATTTTACAACAAGGTAAGTTAGAAAAATTACCTGAAGCAATGGAACAGGGAGAAAAATCAGGCATGGCAACCTTTGATGATGTACTGTATCGTATGTACAAAGCAGGTACTATTGAGCTAAAAACAGCCTTAGAATATGCCGACTCATACAATAACTTGCAACTAAAAATTCGTATGAGTGATGGCAATGTCGGTGAAGAAGAAGCCTTTGGTGATCTTGAATTTTAAAGTAATACTCGTTCAATACCTCCTTTCGCCACTTGATCAACAAATTGCGTTTGCCACTCATCACCTAATAATTTTTGACACAATTCTACTACTATATACTCAGCCGTCATACCTGTTTCATTGCGATAACGATTCAGACCTTGTTGACACGCTGGGCAAGTGGTCAGTAATTTGACAGAATCTGACTTTATAGAGTCTTTTTTTACAGACTTTTGTTTTACAGAGAGGTCACGAATATTTTTTTCTAGCTCTTCCTGCTTACGATAGCGTAATTGAGTCGAAATATCAGGTCTTGATACCGCCAAAGTCCCTGACTCACCACAACAACGATCCGACATCATCACATGATCGCCTAAAAGAGCACTTGCCACTTTAAAAGGTTGTTCTGTTTTTATGGGAGAATGACAGGGATCATGATAAATATAACCTTTTTCCTGTTGATCAGCCTTCAGATGATAGCCTTTTTCAGCCAAATATTCATGAATATCCAATAAACGACAATCAGGAAAAATCTTCTGAAACTGATACTGTAATAGTTGATCCATACACGTACCACAAGACACCAAAACGGTTTTAATATCCATATAATTTAAAGTATTGGCAATACGATGGAATAACACTTGGTTTTCAGTGGATATTTCTTGTCCTTTTGCATCTTCCCCACCTGCAATTTGTGGATAGCCACAGCAAAGATAACTGGGTGGTAATATCGTTTGGGCACCACTATGATAGAGCATCGCTAAGGTTGCCATACCCACCTGACTGAATAAACGTTCTGACCCACAACCGGGGAAATAAAAGACCGCATCAGACTCTTCGATACCATTATTTTGCTTGAGCTTATTGGCATCTCTAATAATAGGAATAATACTGGCATCTTCAATGCCTAATAATTGACGGCTTGTTAAACTCGGGACATCCGCTGGCATGGGTTTTTTAACGAAGTTCACCACCTGTGCTTTTATTGGCATCTTGCCATGCGTGATATGGGGCTGTTTTCCTCTGGGAATAAAATCAAATTGCTTTGCCAAACCATAACCTAAACGTTGTCCCTTATACGCCCATTCAATCATGACTTTACGCATAATTTTAATGGTGGTGGGTTCTTTAATATTTAAAAATGCAATAGCCACTTTCCCAAAAAGAGAAAAACGTTTTTGCTTGCGATGCCGTAAAATAGTCCGCATACGAATAGAGACATCACCAAAATCTATATTCACAGGACAAGGTGAAAAGCATTTATGACAGACGGTACAATGATCGGCAATATCATTCATTTCATCAAAATGACGAATAGAAATACCTCGACGGGTCTG
>JAGLFC010000005.1 GCA_023144715.1 Gammaproteobacteria bacterium
CCCACACAACCATCGCCATCAAGATCACCATAAATAATAGCAGTGCTTGTTGTCCACCCCATATCAACCATCGCACCGACAGTAAGGCTTGCTAAAGGATCTGCTGTAGAAAATGGTTCCATCAATTCATCAGGAGTTAGATTGGTATTCCAATGAGAGACTGAAGAACCTGATTCAAATGAAATAGGGGCATATATTTCTATATTATCAGTAATGGCATCTTGCCCTGTTGTTAATGGCAGAGCAAGCCCTGCATTTTTAGCATTAACACCATTCCAAAATAAATTATTCCCTATAGCGGAGGCAGCACGTTCGGCATCATCCATTTCTAACCACGTTTTACCCGTTGTTTGATCAACAAGAAAGCTGGCATAAATATCTGGAAATCCAGAATTAAATGCTCCTGTTTGGCTATCTGTAAAGGTTAAAAAATTAAGACCATGACCTAATTCATGCAGTACAACATTATAGAGACCCAATGAACCTGTAGAAGGAATTTCATAATTCCACCCTGCTCCTCCTAAGCAAGCAGAATTAAAATCTAAATCTGAATTAAATGTGGCACTAATATCATTAGTATCAGGAAGGTTATCAACCCCTGAAAGGGCATTAGCCAATACTATTGAGTAAATCGTATTGGCTTTTGGTGCATTAGCAAAATTAATTAATCCACTCATTGGCCCCGCTTGCCCCAATGTTGCTGAACCTGAATCACAAAACAAGGCATTAAATTGTGCTTCTACTCTAATATCAACATCACTGTTTAAAATACTTCCCCAGTCTGCCATCGCCGCTTCAAAAGCATTAATGCGTTGTTGTCCTAAAGTAAGACCAGAATTACCCGGTACCGCTGCTACCGCTGTGGTATCATTAAAACCTTCACCTGCGCCATCAAGATTAATTAAAATAAAATTAGCTCCTGCTATTGCGGAAGACATCATTATTAAATTAATAGCCAGTAAAGCAAAAATATAACGACCCATTAGTCTTATTTTTCTTAAATTCATAAATTCTCCCATTATCGTTTTATTCATTCTGATTGTTCAGCTTGGTGACTGATATTAATATTATTTTTGTCATCCATCGTGGCATAGACTTTAGGCTGAAATGCACCCTGAAAATCAATAGACATCATTCCATTAGGGTGCATAACAGGTTCTGCTGTTAGTATCTTTTCAGGATCGGTTATTATCTGAAATTGTTGCTGAGGATTTGGGTTATAATCTGAGGGCGGTGAGGTAAATTCACCTGTTTCTGGATCCAGATACGCTTTTTGTGCAAAACTATAACTGGTGCTTAACATCAGCAGACTTGCAATACCTGCACAATAATAATTTTTTTTCATGGTGATAAAATCTCCTATAATTTATATTTATAATATTCAATATCTATCAAACTATGTATGATGCAATTATATTTTTTTGTGACCAACTGCTTATTTTTTGCAGAAAACAAATATTTTTATCAAAAAATTACTTTTCTTTAATTAATGGTCAATTTAAACTAAAATAAACATCATGGCGAATAAAAACAATACAAAAAATGAACGTGTCCAAATAACGACTAAAGTGACTCTTATCGGTGCAATAGTTAATTTTATTCTGGCAGTATTTAAAATTATTATTGGTTCAATAGGTCATTCTCATGCTTTAGTTGTGGATGGCATTCACTCTTTTTCTGACTTACTCAGTGATGGAATGGTGGTCTTTGCTGCCCGAAAAGGCAATCAATCCCCTGATGATGATCATCCTTATGGTCATGCTCGTATTGAAACTGCTTTTGCGGCGGTATTAGGTGGAATTTTAATTGCTGTGGGCATTGGCATTGTGATTGATGCACTAAAAAGGCTGACATCAGGTGAGATTATTACCCCTGATAGTATGACTATCTGGATCGCCTTACTCTCTGTTTTATCTAAAGAAGCTCTCTATCGTTATACCCTTATTTATGCCAATCGTTTAAATTCACCTATCTTAAAAGCCAATGCTTGGCATCATCGCAGTGATGCTATTTCCTCTATTGTGGTGTTGGTGGGTATTATTGGCAGTATATCAGGTATTCCCTATTTGGATGCTGCCGCTGCGGTGATTGTCTCAATGATGATTGCTAAAATTGGTTGGGAAATTGCCAAAGAGAGCATTGATGTCTTAGTAGACAAAGGGCTTGATAGCAAAAAAGTATATTCAATCAGTGAACATATTGCTGAGATACCGGGTGTTTCTCAAATGCATAGTTTACGCACACGCCAAATGGGTGCAGATGCTTTATTAGATGTACATATTGAAGTATCACCCCAATTGAGTGTCTCTGAAGGGCATCGTATTAGTGATGAAGTAAGCAAACAATTAACGCTAGAATTTCCTGATATTACTCAAGTATTAGTCCATATTGATCCAGAAAATGATGAAGCACATTCAAGTTGTTCAGATTTGCCATTAAGAAGTGAAATATTAGAGGATTTGGATAGTACTTGGGCTTCCATAACACAAGCATCACTGATTAAAGAAACAACACTACACTATTTAGAAGGTAAAGTGAGTATTGAACTTATTATGCCTTTAACGGTTTTATCTGATAATGTTGATAGCGATTATTTAAATCAACAATTTAAAACAGCGATAGAAAAACTGGATTATATTGATAATATACGTGTACTTTACTATTAATAGACTTATTTGAGGCATTTATATTAATTTGCACCATTTTAGTTCATCTGTGCATAACCAATTACTTTATTGAATTTGGTAGCTATTACAGTGGTTCAAAATAATGATTAACAATATGGTCTGATTATTGCTTGTCTTTTGATATGGATATTAAACGACAACATCAGACTGATATTAATAAATTAGCCATTAATATACTGGATAATTTAAATACTTCAGTTGTTCTACTAGATAAGCAACTGAATGTACTCTGTATTAATTCTGCTGCTGAAATATTATTTAGCAGTAGCCTGCATAAGACATTATACCGTCCTATTAGCTTATTATTAAATGATCATGAATTGATTGTTGCCATTCAAACCGCTCTTGATAGCACACATCCTTTTACTCAAAAAGAACGGCGTATTCAATTACTGAATAAAAAAATTATTGTCGATATTAGTGTACAACCCATCCAATCGACTGAGGGTGAGGCTTATTTATTATTGGAATTAAGTCAACTGGATCGACATTTACGAATCTCCAGAGAAGAAAATTTTCTCGCACAATATAAAACGATTCAAGCCTTATTACGCAGTATGGCACATGAAGTTAAAAATCCTCTCGGTGGTATTCGGGGATCGGCTCAATTATTAGAACGAGAATTGAATGATCCTGAATTGGCAGAATACACACAAGTGATTATTGGTGAAGTGGATCGTTTAAAAAAATTGGTGGATCGAATGCTCGGTCCCAATACACGACCTAACCCCACCAGTCTTAATGTTCATTTTGTCACAGAACGTGTCAGTAATTTATTAAAAGCAGACAAAACCAAAGATGTTAAAATTATTTTTGATTATGATCCGAGTATTCCAGAAATTTATTTTGATCAAGAACATTTAATTCAAGCCGTTTTGAATATTGTACGTAATGCTTCTCAAGCACTGTGTGAGCAAGATTCAATACAGGATCATGATAAAAAAATTATTATTAAAACACGTATATTAAGGCATTTTAATATTGGTCATATTCGTCATAAATTGGTTGCAAAGTTAGATATTATTGATAATGGTCCTGGTATTTCAGAAAAAATGCAGGAGCGTATTTTTATGCCATTGATTACAGGGCGAGCAGAAGGCACAGGGTTAGGCTTATCCATTGCACAGTCATTGATCAGTCAAAATGGTGGTTTAATTGAATGCCATAGCAAATCCGGCAATACTATTTTTAGTTTGATCTTACCCATCACGCAATAATATTATTTTAACAATGAGTAGACAATTTTGGAAAATATTATGAGTACACAAAATACTGTTTGGGTCATTGATGATGACCGTTCCATTCGCTGGGTTTTAGAAAAATCCTTTAAACAAGCAAATTTGAGTGTAAAAAGTTTTGAAAATGCAGAAAGTGTATTAAGTGCTTTAAATAAAACACAGCCTGATGTGATTGTAACTGATATTCGTATGCCGGGTATGGATGGTTTTGATTTATTAGAAAAATTACAGCAAGAATACAAATCAATTCCTGTTATTATTATGACCGCACATTCTGATTTAGACAGTGCGGTTTCTGCTTATGAAGGCGGTGCGTTTGAATACTTACCTAAACCTTTTGATGTGGATGAAGCGGTTGAATTGGTGCATAGAGCTTTAAGTGTCAGTAATTCAGAAAAAGCTAAACAAAGTGAACAACACTTATTAAATGCCACTCCTGAAATTATTGGTGAAGCAGCCTCTATGCAAGAAGTGTTTCGTGCGATTGGTCGGCTATCACGCTCTAATATTACGGTTATGATTAATGGTGCATCGGGTACAGGTAAAGAGCTAGTGGCTCAAGCTTTGCATCGTCATAGCCCACGTTCCAAAAAACCCTTTATTGCTTTAAATACTGCTGCTATTCCTAAAGATTTATTAGAATCAGAACTGTTTGGGCATGAACGAGGTGCTTTTACAGGTGCACAAGCCCAACGTTTAGGACGCTTTGAGCAAGCGGATAGTGGCACCTTATTTTTAGATGAAATTGGGGATATGCCCGCAGAGTTACAAACTCGTTTACTCAGAGTATTATCCGATGGTGAATTTTATCGAGTGGGCGGACGTTTGCCCATTAAGGTTGATGTGCGTATTATTGCGGCCACTCATCAAGATTTAGAACAACGAGTTGAACAAGGTTTATTTCGTGAAGATTTATTTCATCGTCTCAATGTGATTCGTATTCACATGCCTGCTCTTAATGAACGTTTAGAAGATATTCCTCTTTTGTCTCGTTATTTTTTAACACGTGCCGCCCAAGAGTTAAATGTTGAACAAAAAACACTGGATGCTGAAAGTGAAGAATTTTTAAGTAAACAAGCATGGCCAGGTAATGTCCGTCAATTAGAAAATGTCTGCCGTTGGTTAACGGTGATGTCTCCTGCAAAAGTCGTTCATATTGAAGATATGCCTCCTGAATTGCAACGTAATGATAAGAAAAAAATAAATCATAGTAATTGGCAAGATGCGTTACGCCATTGGCTTGAAATTCAATTAGCCTCTAACCACGAAACCGCATTATCCACTCTCATGCCTGAAATTGAACGATTGATGATTGAGGTTGCACTTAATCATACAGGCGGACGCAAACAAGATGCTGCTAAATTATTAGGCTGGGGCAGAAATACTTTGACACGTAAGATTAAGGAATTGGAGTGTCTTTAAAATTAACATCTTTAATATTGTTGTTTTCCTTTAATAATAGCTTCTGGATGACGTTCTAAATATTCAGTAAATATACGCATGGATTTTGCTGCTCTGGATAACTCTTTTAAACTGATCTCTAATTCATGACGCACGGTACTTTTTTTATCAACCAATGTATTCATATTATCAAGTGTGGTTTCACCTTTTTTGAAGGTTTGAGTGGCTGATAGGGTTAATTGAGTCAAACGATTATTGACATTAGTGGATAAATGGATTAATTCTTTTAATGTTTGAGTGAGTTGTACGTCGGTATTTTGCAATAATGATTGCACCTCTAATAGTCTGCTTTGAGCAGATACTGATAAGGGTATAACCTGCTCATTTAAGTTTTTTAATAACTGACTGCTCTCATCAAGTGTGGTTTTAAGATGATGAAGTACCTCAATACCTTCTTTATTGGCAAATAGTTCATTAACTTCAGTAATCGTGACAATCAAACTTTTTGTGAGTTTTTCTAATGGTATGGTTTTAAAGAAATTTTGTAATTTATCAAAATCAGATTCAACGGTCGGTACTTCTAAATAACGTGTATCAATACCGGTTAATTTAATATGAATATCATGATCCAACTCAAATTCTACTAATTGTCGCCCTGATACTAAATTTTCCAGTGTGAGACGAGCATGAAGTCCTGATTTAATCATTACTCCCATAAAACTCAAGGCTTGTTCTTCTGTTAATAGACTGTCAGAAGCTCCATGATTCATTAATTCCAATACTTCCTGTTTTAAATCAATATAGACAGGCACCATACTTAAATGGGTGTGTTTATCATGATACAGTTTTATATCCACTACTGAACCAATATTAACACCCCGAAATAAAACAGGTGAGCCAATATGTAAACCTTTTACTGAACCGGGAAAAACAGCCATAAGGCGCATGTCATTTTTAAAAAAACGTCCTGACCCCAATACTAAAATACTAATAACCGTTAAAAAAATAGCACCTATAACAAAAGCACCGACGACAGTGGGATTTGCTTTTATACTCATTGTTTGACCTTCTCGCTCAATACAGCGTTATCACGTCGAAGAAATGCTTGCACCTGTGGATGACTATCATCTAATAGCATAGCATTGGGATTGCCTTTAGCGATTATTGTTTTTTGTCCCTGATCTAAAAAAATAGCATCATTGGCTATCGAAAAAATACTGTCTAATTCATGAGTTACAATAACCATAGTAATACCCATACTATCACGCAACTCTAGCAATAAATCATCCAATAATTTTGAACTCAATGGATCTAAACCTGCTGATGGTTCATCAAAATATAAAATAGGTGGATCCATTGCCATTGCTCGGGCAATGGCCACTCGTTTTTGCATACCACCACTTATTTCAGCAGGAAAATAATGTTCAAAACCTTTTAAACCGACCAAAGCTAATTTATAGTAGGCTATTTTCCGAATTCTTGAAACACTGTATTGTGTGGTTTCTATTAATCTTAAAGACACATTATCCAATAAAGTCATGGAGCTAAATAAAGCACTGCTTTGAAACATCACCCCATATTGTTGCATCATTCTTAATTGAACCGCCTTTGAAGATTGCCAATAGCCATTATATTCATTGTTACAACGGTAATATATATCGCCATGAGAAGGTCTGTCTAATCCTATCATCGCTCTCATGAGTGTACTTTTTCCACTGCCACTATTACCCATAATAATAAAAATATCATTATGTTTGACTGTAAAATTGAGATCTTTTTGAATGATTTGCTCGTCGTAAGTCAAGGTTAAGTGATCAACAACAATGGCATTATCTGAGTGGCATTCTTTAATAGAAAAAGAAGACGTGGTGAGCTTGTTAGACATTACTAAATCCCCAGCGCACCATAAACAACGGTTAATATTGCGGCACAGACAAAGATAATCACTGTAGAGGTCACCACAGCAGAGGTGGTTGAAATGCCTACAGCTTCTGCACTTTTACCACAGCTTAAACCCTTTTGACAACCTACGACTGCCACAATAATACCAAATATAGTGGACATAAACACACCTGCTGCCACATCATTTAAGCCTACGGACTTAATAACCACATTAAGATATTGTTCTAAACTGATATTTAACATACCATAAGCGACCAATGCACCACCAAAAATTCCCATAAAATTGGCATAAATTGCTAATAAGGGCATCATTAACATCATACCAATCATACGTGGCAAAACTAAAAATTCCATTGGTGAAATCCCCATACTTCTTAACGCATCAATTTCTTCATTAACCTTCATGGTGCCTAATTGTGCTGCAAAAGCAGCCCCTGAACGTCCAGCCATAATAATTGCGGTAATAATGGCAGCAATTTCCCGAGTCATTGCAACACCGACCATATCACCAATAAAAATTTCAGCACCAAATTTTTCTAATTGCATCGCACCAATATAACCAAGAATTGCACCCACTAAAAAATTCAATAAACTTACAATAGGCACGGCCTCAGCACCTGTTTGTTGCATCACTAACCAAGTATCAGAAGAACGGTAAGTGGCTTTACCTCTTAACATGGAAAAAAATGCTGCGACGGCATTACTCAAAAAAGCCAATACTTCGCCTATATCATGTATAGATGAAAGAGTATTCATTCCTACATTATGTAAAAAGGATGTATTTTTTGGAATATGATCATCGACATCGTGACGTGGCACTTTGGATGATAAATCGAGCAATCGAATCATTTCAGAAGGAAGTTGTTCAGTATTAAGTGGTATATGGTAATCAAGACAATATTGTTTAAGAGTGAGAATAGAGGTTAATAAAGCAGAATTCCATTGAGTGACTTGAATCATACTCATAGTCACTTTTTTTATATCAGCATATTGTTTAAATTGAGATTCAAGTACTTCATCAAAATCATCGGGGTATTGAGAATCAATCAACCAATCACCTGATAATTCAATATTCAGTATTAAATTTTGGTAGCTTATTTGATAGTTAGGGGTAATGGTTTCCACAAGATTTTATTATTGACTTATTTTATGATGGATGAGGATCACAATATGATAACACATAATAATATTGTTTATAATGGAGGCTATAGATGTAAAATAATACCTCTTTATCTAAAAATACCTTAAAAATATTTTTTTAAAGCAATAGTATCAACTGATATAATTATGACCTGCTTTATCACCCGTTATTAAAAGCCATAACTTTCCAGAAAAATACCAATGTATAAAATAAGCTTCTCTAAGACATTCAATAAGCATTTTTGTGGATAATTGAAAAGTTTCTTCGGCAGCAATTGGAAAGGTCTTTAATTTTAAATGACGAGCCAAACAATGAATACGGTATAAATGATAGCGATTTGATATAATTATAGAGGGTGATTGAGCAATAATATTTCGGACATTTTTTAAATTTTCCAGCGTGTTTTGAGAAAGATCTTCTAAAATAATCTGTTGTTTATCTACTGCCTGATCATAAAAATAAGCAGCACCTACTTCGGCTTCACTTAGGGTATTATTACTTGTAATACCTCCTAAAATAACAAGTTGTTGAGATTCTTTGGAATCATTAAATACAATGTGTGCACGTTGAAGTCGAAGTAAAAAATCATCACTGATTTGATCATTATTGAGTTTCATCCCAGGAATTAAAATAAATAAAAAATGATTTTTTTTTACTGTATTGGGTATATCAATAGTATAAGAACGTGCCATTAAAAGGACTTTTATAAATGCCCATAATAATGATAGCCCTAAAGTAATAAGAATCAGAGCATTAGAAAAAATAAAAGAACTCAGGGCATTCCAGCCAAGAAGGCTACTGTTTAAGCGTATTTTCATAGAAAACTTATATAAGATAAAAGAAATTTATAGCTAAAAAGTGAAGCTAAATGTATTATCAGAGTATAATAGCAAAAAATCATAAGTAATAAGGAAAAATTTTGTCATTATCAGACTTAGAAGTTCAAGTAGGTGAATTAATTATTGAGACCTTAAATTTAGATATGGAAGTCAATGATATTGATCCAGATGATTATTTATTTGGTGAAGGTTTAGGTTTGGATTCTATTGATGCACTGGAATTAGCAATGGCGATCAGTAATCAATACAACTTTCAATTACGTTCAGATGATGCCAATAATCGTAAAATATTTCGTTCATTAAAAACATTGGCTGATTATATAGATTCTCAACTTAAAATTGGCTAAAGATGGCGAATTTTATGGGTATCATTAAACGTTTCCAGTTTTTTTTATACCCTTTCATTGTGCATTTAAGCATTATTTTTAATCTTACCTATTGGGTAAGTATTTTGTTACCTTTATTATTTTATTTACTTTTTTCACCCATAGTGAGTGCTGAATGTCTTCGTACTAAAAAGCTCATTATTTGTGTTAATTTTAAAGTATGTATTTTATGTGTACTCATTTTTTTAGCAATTTTATCCGTTCTTTTTAAAAATTATAGCCTGCTTTATATTCCTCCTATCGTCATTAGTTTACTTATTTTATTTCCTTTTGCCCGCTCATTAAGTCCTGATTATATTCCATTGATCACACAATTTTATTATTTGACCGAAGAAAATACGATAGAATCCAAAAGAGTTCGGTATACAACATATTTGACGATAATATGGGTTGTTTTAATGAGCTTGATGTTACTAGAAGTGATTGTATTAAGTCTTTTTGCACCCTTGGAAATATGGTCATTATTTACCAATTTTATTAACTATCTGATCTTATGTGTTTTTATGGTGATAGAATGGTTATTTCGTGCTGTTTATTTTAAACAATGGACTTCTCCTGTTATTTTTATCAAACAACTTATATTAATTGATCAGAGCAAACTTTTAATGAAACGAAAGTGCCAGAAACAAGAGCAAGTATTTTTTTATGGGCATTAATTTACAACCTTTATTGGGCTATCAAGCACTGACTGATGTGGTCATTTATCAATATGATAGAGCCATTACTGTGCAACAACTTATCAGTGATATTGCTTATCTTGATCAATACCTTCCCAAACATCAGCATTTACTGAATTTATATGAAAATAGATACCATTTTTTACTCGGTTTATTATTGGGGATTAAGCGTCAGTCTGTGCATCTTTTTCCGTCTAATACCACCGAATATACATTAGATTTTTTAGAAAAAAAATACCCTGATATATTGATGCTCAATCAGGATAATCTTGCGTGTGGTAAGATGAATTTTTTGGATATTAAAATACTTTTGCAAGAAAAACCTGTACATTTTTTGGCTCAATCATTTTTATCATTTAAGGAGGATTCTTTTACTAAAGATAATATTGTTATATTTACCTCAGGAAGCACAGGAAAACCTAAACCCTTTGTAAAAAAATGGCAGGATTTTATTGTGGTTGCAGAACAATTGGCAACAAAACTTGCAACAAAAGAACACGCTATGATTTTAGCCACTGTACCCGCACAACACACTTATGGATTGGAAACCTCAATCATCATGCCTCTGGTCAATGGTTTTAGTATTTATGATGAACGTCCTTTTTATCCTGCTGATATTGAAAAAATTTTAATGAAACAAGCACGAGCCACGATTTTAATCAGTACGCCCATTCATATTAGAGCGTGTTTAAACACGCAGGTGAGACTCCCTTTTTTGCAATACAGTGTATCTGCAACAGCTCCCCTTGAAAGTGATCATGCACGACAATTTGAACAGAACTATAATGCCCCATTGCATGAAATTTATGGTTGTACTGAAGTGGGTGTAATTGCCTTACGTCAGCCCACACAATCTCCTTTATGGCAATGTCTTGATGATATTAAAATAGAAATAACTCAGCCAATTAATACAGAAGAACACGATTATTGTCTTCGCACGACTCGCTCAATACAGACATTTATCTTAAATGATTATATTACTGATCTGAACGATAATTGTTTTTTACTCAATGGACGAAAATCAGATGTGATTAATTTAGCAGGAAAAAGAACGTCTCTAGCCTACTTAAATCATCACTTATTAAATATTGAAGCCATTAAAGACGGTTGTTTTTATCAGCCTGAACTAAAGGATGATAAACATCAGCGTTTAGTGGTGTTTATTGTGCTTGAAAAAAATTTTTTTACATTGAAAGCCTTAAAAAAGGCTTTACAAAAAAAGGTTGATACTATTTTCTTACCACGCCAATGCTACATTATTAAACAATTACCAAGGAATAAAACAGGAAAAATTCTTAATAATGAGATAAAATTACTCTATTCTGAAAAAAATGCAAGTAAAAATATATGATGCAGGACAGTGACTATCATTTTATTATAAAAGCCTCAGCCCCTTATTTTGCTGGGCATTTTCCCAATAATCCCGTTGTTCCAGGGGCGGTCATTTTAGAAAAAGTACTCTTAAAATGGTCTGTTTTTAGTGCCTGTAAAGTACTCGGCTTTGATTATTGTAAATTTACTCATCCTTTGCTTGCTGAGGTTCATTGCTGGGTCAGTTTTACCCCTCTTAAAGCAGGTAATAGTAATAATCAGCCAACAAAAGCAGACTTTAAGATAACATCTAAGGATAATACACTGATCTGTAAAGGACGTTTGGTTTATGGTGGATGATAGAGAACAAACATGGAAAAAAACCTCGGATCGTGGCAGTTTATGGCTGATTGAAATCATCACTTGGGTGATTTTACACCTAGGTCGTCATGTGGGGCGTTTTTTTCTCTACCCTATTGTGTGTTATTTTATCTTATTTTCTTCCACTACTCGTTTTTCTCGGCACTATTTAACACGCAGTCTTGCTAGAAAAGTAAATTTTAGTGATGTCTTTCGTCATTATTATAGTTTTGCTAATATGTTACTGGATCGAGTCTATTTACTCAGTGGTAAAACACAGGCATTTGATGTGCATTTACATGGTGATGATATTTTTGATGAGTTGATTCAACAAAATAAAGGCATTATTTTATTGGGATCTCATTTAGGTAATTTTGATCTATTAAGAGTCTTTTCAGCCAAGTATTCTGATATTAAAATTAAGGCGGTTATGAATGATAATAATCGGCAAAAAGTGAATCAAGTATTTGAACGATTAAATCCTTCTTTAAAAGATGAAGTGATTCATATTGGTCATCCTGAATCGATGTTAGCTCTTAAAGAATTTGTTCAACAAGGTAATTTGGCAGGCATATTAGCGGATCGTGTTGAAACAGAAGCACGATCAGTTTCTTGTGAATTTTTTAATCAAACCACTTTATTTCCCAGTGGTCCATTAATTGTGGCCAGTCTAATACAAGCCCCTGTTGTTTTATGTTTTGCGTTGCATAGAAAAAATAATCAATATGATATTTATTTTCATAAATTCAGTGATAAGATCATATTACCAAGAGAATCAAGACAAGAAAAACTCACGGAATATATGTCTGAGTATGCTCACATTCTTGAACAATATTGCAAGCAGAATCCCTATAGTTGGTATAACTTTTATGATTTTTGGAATGATGAAAAATAAATTAAGAACAACGGTTATTATGATCATGTTAATGATGATTACACTGTTATCTTTAACGGTTTATGCCGATAATCTTGATGAGATGAGAACCAATAAAACGTTAGAGTCTTTGCTGTTACCTTTTACTCAAATAAGCTCTATTCATTTTAATTATACAGAAATTAGAAGTTCTTTTTTCTTTAAAAAAAAGCAAATATCTCAGGGCAATATACAATATATAAAACCCGATACAATAATCAAACGTATTGTGAAACCCCATTATAAAAAAATTGAAATTCATAAAAATAAACTCGTCATACATTCTATGGAGAAAGGTGCTCTCAAGGTTGATATTAATGATTATCCTCAACTCAAACATTTTATCCACTTAATAAAATCTATATTAAATGGCAATGCTCATTATATCAGTAAGTATTACGAAGTGAGCCTTGATCTTAATTCAAAGTCTTTCTTAATATTAAATTTAATCCCAAAAAAATTGCCTAATAATAATGAAGTAAAGCGTATAAAATCAATTCATATTACTATTAATTATGATCAGATTAATAGTATTAAAATACTGGGTTTTGGTGGTGAAACATCGACGTTAATGATTAATGACATCTTAGAAAAGACCTTATAATTGATGTTTAGAAAAAAAAATAATATTATAATAACAGCCTATTTTATAGTGGCAGGTCTCTTATTAATTTATTTAATAAATTCATTACACCTTCGTTCTGATATGAGCTTTTTTTCCCCTAATACACTTTCTGAAACAGATACATTGATTCAAGAATATTTATTAGAGAGTGATGCCAATCGTTTATTATTTCTTCAATTAGGAGAAAGCCATCCAAATAATAAAAATGATATAAAAAAATTAGCTGAATTGAGTATTCAATTAAGAAAAAATATCCAAATGAATCCTCATTTTAATTTAGTAGAAAATGGACAGAAAAGTGTCAACACGACACTGAATAGTCAATTATATCGCTATCGTTATTTACTCAGTCCCAATGTTTCTGAACAATTAACGGTGTCCTCATTAAAAAAACAATTTCATTATTTATTAGAACGTTTACAATTAATTGCATCTCCTGATGCACAAAAAATAATGGCTGAATCCCCTTTAAATATCTGGTTTAGTCATTTAAAATCACTTCATAATACCCAGTTAAGCCTTAAAGAAGATGTTTGGTTTAATCAGAATAATCAGGCTGTACTGCTCATAAAAACAAAAGCAACTGGATTTTCTATTGATCAACAAAAAAAGAATGTTCATTTTATTGAAGCACAAATAAAGCAATTACCACTTACTAATAATCATTATACGTTAAGTGGTGCTGCCATGATTACATTGGCTAATAGCAAACAAATTGCCTTTCAAATTCAAGTGATCTCAACAGTGGCTTCAGTTATTTTGGCTCTTTTTTTATGGACTCTTTTTCGTTCAATAAAATTATTATTTTTACTTGCCCTACCTTTGATTTTTGCTATTTTAGTGGGTATGAGTGTGGTTAATTTTTTCTATGGTTATATTCATGGAATTAGTCTGGCATTTGGTATTACAATTATTGGGATAGCGGTAGATTATCCCATTCATTATTTTTCTCATTTAATAAATACAAACAAGACAGAAGATTTTTCTGATCATAAAAATGTGATGTTAACGATATGGCCTAAATTACGATTAGGCTTAGTTACTACACTTATTGGATTTTCGGCAATTACCTTTTCTAGTTTTTCTGGTTTAAATCAGCTAGGAATTTTTGCCATGAGTGGTCTTATATCAGCTGCGTTGATCACTCGTTATTTATTGCCAATGTTTATCTATAAGAATCATCTCATAGCGTTATTATGGTTTAAAAAATTTATTGCTTACTTTATTCTATTTAAAAATTATTTTATTTATCGTGTATTGATTTTTATTCTTATATTAATAGCAATCGTGTATATAAGCACTCATGAAAAATTATGGGAAAATGATTTAGCCAGCCTCAGCCCTGTGAGTAATGAGTTAAAACAACAAGATTTTAAACTCAGAAAATCATTAAATTTACCTGAATTGCGTTATCTTTTACTGGTTTCAGCTGAAACAGAGCAAGGCGTATTGCAACAAACTGAAGCGATCACTCCTTTTTTAGAACAATTCATTCATTCTGGAGCAATTAGCTTTTATGATGCAGTGACCCGTTATTTACCCAGCATTAATACCCAAATGGAACGTCAAAAGCAATTACTTGATAGTGATCAGCTTTACCATAATATGAGGTTAGCATTATTGGAAAGTCCATTTGATATTGAAGCCTTCAGACCGTTTATTGATGCAGTGGCTGATAATAAACAATTAAAACCATTACGCCCTGATGATTTAGAGGCATCATTATTTCGGACTAAAATAAAGTCAATGCTGAATCAAAAAAAGGGTCAATGGACAGGTCTTATTTTTTTAAGTGGTGTAGAAGCTTCAACATTAACAGCGGAATTTTATCATCTGTTTAACAATTCTCAAACGATACAACTGATTGACATTAAACAACAGACTCATCATTTAGTGGCAAATTATCGTAGTGAATCTGTTCGTTGGTTTTTATGGGGTAGTGTATTTATTGTATTATTTTTATTTTTTTATATCAAAAAAATAACAGCCTTGCCTGCTCTTATCTTTCCTTTTTCTGGAGCGATTATTTTTACTCTGTCATTATTATTATTGTTCGGCTATAGTATTTCTATCTTTCATTTAGTCACTCTATTATTAGTGGTGGGCTTGGGTATTGATTATAGTATTTTTATTTATAAGAGTGATCATTTAATAGAGGATGCACAAATAATGACTTTATTCTCTGTTTTAGTGTGTATGCTTTCGAGTTTTATTATGTTTTTTTCCTTATCTTTATCTTCCATTCCAGTGCTTAAAGCAATTGGTTTAACCGCTTCAATGGGCGCCAGTTTTGCGTTTATTTTAAGCCTTATTTTTAGCCGTCCTTCTTATTCGGTTCATTTATTATGCAAACATTAATATTATCCTCTTTTACACTGACGACCGCAGCAGGGCATGGTAATCAAGAAAATATAGAATCACTCAAAGCAAAAAAATCAGGCTTAATGGTCAATAATTTTTTAGACTGTGATCTGGATACTTGGATAGGTCGGGTGGCGGATATTGAACAACAAAAATTCCCTAAACAATTATATGATTATCAATGTCGTAATAATCAACTGGCATATTTAGCATTGCAATATGATCAGTTTTTATCCGCAGTAGAAAAGGCAAAAAAGCGTTATGGTGCGAATAGAATTGGTATTTTTATGGGAACCTCTACATCGGGTATTTTATCAACAGAATTAGCGTATCAACAGAATGATTTAAGTAAAGTACATTTTCAAGAGCAACATAATAGTTTTTCACTGGCGGATTTTATTCAGCAATATTTGCATGTAAAAGGTCCTGCTTTAGTGATTTCAACGGCTTGTTCATCCAGTGCTAAAGTCTTTGCCAGTGCCAGCCAATATATTGAGATGGGCTTATGTGATGCGGCTATTGTCGGCGGAGTGGATAGCCTTTGTTACACCACTTTATATGGTTTTAATTCATTAGAATTAGTCGCCAATGATATTTGCCGTCCTGCGGATAGCCATCGCAAAGGTTTATCAATTGGTGAAGCGGCAGCCTTTGTGTTATTGGAAAAAAACACGCAACAAGAGAGTAGCAATAATGATAAAGCAATTTATTTATCAGGCTATGGTGAAAGTTCTGATGCTTACCATATATCAACGCCTCACCCAGAAGGCATGGGTGCTATTAAAGCCATGCAAGAGGCTTTAGAACGTGCTGATTTAACGGCTTCTCAAATTGATTATGTTAATCTACATGGTACGGCTACTCCTGTTAATGATCAGGTAGAGGATATTGCTGTCCATCATGTTTTTGGGACTGACACGCCATGCAGTTCAACAAAGGGTTGGACAGGACATACCTTAGGAGCAGCAGGTGCGGTAGAAGCTATTTATTCAGCGTTATGTATACAAAATAATGTATTACCCATCAGTCTAAATACCTTGCAATGTGACCCCACTTTTAAGACTAATATTGTGCTAGATAATGGACTTTTTTCAAAGACTAAAATGAATACAATTGCCAGTAATTCATTTGGTTTTGGTGGTAATAATTGTTGTTTGATTTTTTCAGACAGTGATTCATTATTTTAATCACTGTTCAAAATTTTATTTTCCTATACACAAGTGCTTACAATTTTTTATAAGTATTGATATGTGAAATAAATTGTGGCTTATCGGTTTCATCCTGAATTATTTTTACAGGTAAAAATTGAAGTTTTGATGCACACCATAAGGTAATCGTTTTATCAGATTGGTGACGTTGGTGTTGTATTTTAAGGGTGTTGAATTCTCCCAAAGGGGTTGTTATTTTTTCTTGTCCCAAAAAGGTAAAGTGATATTTTTTTAATTTTCCTACATCAATAATGGATAAATTAAAGGGTTCTTTAATCGATTGATTATTTTTAGAGAGGTCTGCTAAGATGAGCATCAAAGATAATTGGTAAGATAACTTATCAACGCTATCACTTGGAATGGGTTTTTGCCACTTTTTCTTTTTGTGTTTAAGATGAACCTGAGCGAATTGCTTCTGCCAATCAAATTTCATCTCTACATCGCGCCGTATCTTACCGTTTCTAATTTGTACATAACTATAATTTGTGGGTTGAATACGAGTATGAGCAAGACTGTTTAAAATTTTTCCTTTACTTTGCTCATTACGTGTTTCATTTTTTTTTAGAGCCAATAGTCCAACAGGAATAGAATATGATTTAAAATAATAATGTTGCTGATTTTTATCTGAATAAAGCTTGAGAGTGTTTGTCACATCAATCCCTTCAAGTCCCATTGAAGTGATCATATAAGAAGCAGTAAAAGGCTGAAGTTTTTGTTCTGCCATAACATTGGTAATACATATAAAAGAAACCATAATGGCTATTATTGGAATCATTTTTAATGACCTCTCAGAGATTATGTAACGATTGGATTGAGACGTGTTTATTGTCTAATGTTATCCGTCCTTCAGAAAACCATTGAATAACGTTAGGATAAGCAATATGTTCTTGTAATAAAAGGCGTTTTGCTAATATTTCAACAGTATCATGCTTTTGAACGGTAATGGATTGTTGCAATATGATCGGTCCACCATCTAACTGGCTACTGACAAAATGTATGGTCAAACCGTGTTGAGAATCACCCGCTTCTAATACTTGTTGATGGGTGTTAAGACCTCTGTATTTAGGCAGTAGGGAAGGGTGTATATTGATCATTTTTCCATAAAAATAATGGACAAAATCATCACTTAAAATACGCATAAAACCTGCTAATACAATTAATTGTGGTTGATATTGATTAATAATTTTGATCAATTGAGCATCAAATATTTCTCTACTGGCATAATTTTGATGCTCAATAATCTCAATGGGGAGTTGTGCTTTTTTGGCACGCTCAATACCATAGGCATTCGCCTTATTACTAATAACTGCTAAGATTTTTACATTGAGACTCTGATCGGTAATACGATCAATAATACTTTGTAAATTACTACCATCACCCGAAATAAGCACTACAATAGAAAAAGGTTTCATGCGTTTTTATACCAATCAGTTAGTCAACCTTTTAATCAATACTGACACTAGGAATAGTTTTGCTACTGTGTTCAATATGACCTAAAGTAAATACGGTTTCCCCTTGTTGTTGTAGTAATTCAATGGCCTTTTCTTGATCATCTTGGGCAACCACAACCACCATACCCACACCACAATTAAAGGTACGGTACATTTCACTATCAATAATATTACCTTGCTCTTGCAACCAATTAAAGACAGCAGGTCGTGTCCAACTTTTGCTGTCTATTTTTGCTGTGGTATTATCAGGCATCATACGAGGTAAATTTTCTAATAAACCACCGCCTGTAATATGAGATAGGGAATGGATATTAATTTCTTTATTCAAAGCCAATAAAGATTTAACATAAATACGAGTAGGCTCTAAAAGGCGATTACCTAATGTATCACCCTCCAGATCACTCTTTAAATCAGCACCTGATACTTCTATGACTTTGCGAATAAGAGAATAACCATTAGAGTGTGCACCACTTGAAGCAAGACCCAAAAGCACATCACCTTCTTGCACATGAGAACCATCAATGATTTGGTCTTTTTCAACAATACCCACACAAAATCCAGCGAGATCATAATCTTCACCTTCATACATGCCCGGCATTTCAGCGGTTTCACCCCCTGTTAACGCACAGCCTGATTGAATACAACCTTCACTAATGCCCTTAATGACATCACTTGCGGTCTCTAAATCAAGTTTACCTGTTGCATAATAATCTAAAAAAAAGAGTGGCTCTGCTCCAGAAACAATAAGATCATTAGAACACATTGCCACTAAATCAATGCCAATCGTATCGTGTTTGCCCATCATTAATGCTAATTTTAATTTTGTGCCTACACCATCAGTACCAGATACTAAAACAGGGTTTTTATAACGATCCAAAGGGAGTTCAAATAAAGCACCAAAACCACCTAAACCACCTAATACACCTGCTCGTTGTGTTGCTTTAGTATAAGGTTTGATACGTTCAATCAGTGAGTTTCCTGCATCTATATCGACACCTGCATCACGATAACTGAGAGATTGTTTGCTCACTTGAAACTCCGATCTTAAAAAGGTTAAATAAAACTAAAGGCGTTATTATACTGTAAATGTAAGTATTTATACAAAATTAATCTAATAAGGTATTAGGAATATTTTTATGATTAAATCTTGTATATAGATAATGTACCAGAGCTTATTTTTTATTTTAAAAAACACAGTACCCGTGATTTTTTTTTCTATTACATGATATGTTACAATATCCTTATATATTGTATCAATATGCAAAAATTTATGTGTGTGAGACTATCAAAAATTATGAATAACAAACAACAGCTTACTTTTTTAAAAAAAGAAGTCATACGATTAAAGCAAGCATTAAAAGAAAAAGATAAGGCGCTTAATAAATGTATTAAACAGTCTTCTAAAAAAATGTCTCAAAAAGATGAACAACAAAAAAGTCAAAATAACGTTCTCGAAAAGCAAAATGAACAATATAATCATTATAAAATTTGTGAAGCTAATTGGGTCAAAATTCCAGAAGGTTTATTTTATCATGTCGGGCATGAAGACATTCCTGAAGTAAAAATAGCGTCTTTTGAGATGCTCACAACCCCTGTTACTTTTGAAATGTATGATCGATTTTGTGCCGATACCCATCAACAACCTCCTAGTGATAATGGCTGGGGACGTGAAAATCGTCCTGTTATTAATATTAATTACCAAAATGCCAAAGATTATGCCCAGTGGTTATCAAAACAAACAGGTTGGCACTGTCAGTTACCCAGTGAAGAACAATGGGAATATGCTTGCCGTGCTAATACGGTGACACATTATTGGTATGGTGATACTCCCGATCCTAGAATGATGGTGATGGCAACAGGAAAAACCATGCCAACGCCAGGACATCGTTTAGCAAATCCTTGGGCTCTTTATGATATGCACGGCAATGTTTGGGAATGGACCTCTTCCTTTAAAGGAGATGACGTTATTTTATGTGGCGGTAGTTGGTATAATAAAGCAAATTGGTTAACGAGCAATGCACGTAATATATCTTATCCAGATTTTTGCAATAATAACTGGGGATTTAGAATACTTCGTATTAAAAGTGTTATCTAAAATACATATAAAAAAGTTGACAGTATCAATATATTATTGTTAAAACAGAAGAGTATTAATGTTTCAACCTATAAATAAACAAAAAGAATAGATGAGGAAAATAGAATGAGTGATAACAAAAATTCAGCTGGCTGGTCACGTCGTGATATTATCAAAGCGGCAGGTGCATTTTCAGCGGTAGGTGCAATGCCGATGTTCTTTAGTCGTGGAGCATGGGCAGATAATGATTTTGTCAATAATCCTGGCAAAGCAGCCAGCGTGAAACTCGGTTTTAATGTCCCACAAACAGGTTCGTATGCGGATGAAGGCGCAGATGAATTACGAGCGTTTAAACTTGCTGTTAAACATCTTAATGGCGAAGGTGATAGTGGTTTAATGAACACTATGAAACCCTTACATCTTAAAGGTAATGGTGTATTAGGAAAAAAGGTAGAATATGTCACAGGAGATACCCAAACCAAATCAGATGCGGCGCGTGCTTCTGCTAAACGCATGATTGAAAAAGATGGCGTGATTATGTTCTCAGGTGGTTCATCTTCTGGTGTTGCGGTTGCTGTACAATCACTGGCACAAGAAATGGGTGTGGTCTTTATGGCTGGTTTGACTCATTCTAATGATACCACTGGTAAAGATAAACGTCGCTATGGTTTTCGCCATTTCTTTAACGCCAAAATGTCAGGTGCTGCTTTAGGGCCTGTACTGAAAAAAGAAATGGGTACAGATCGCAATGCCTATCATTTAACCGCTGATTATACTTGGGGTTGGACGCAAGAAGAATCACTTAAAGAAACCACTGAAGCTCTAGGTTGGAAAACCATTAAGACGGTTAAAACTCCTGTGGGTGCGGGTGATTTTTCTCAATATATTACCCCTATTTTAAGCTCGGGTGCTGATACACTGATCCTAAACCACTATGGTAAGGATATGATTAACTCACTGACTCAAGCGGTTCAGTTTGGTTTAAAAGATAAAGTCGTCAATGGTAAGCAATTTGAAATTATTGTGCCTTTATACTCTCGTCTTATGGCACAAGGAGCAGGTTCAAATCTAAAGGGTATTTTAGGGACAACCAACTGGAACTGGGCATTAAAAGATAAAGGGTCACAGGCCTTTGTTAAATCCTTTGGTTCTGAATATGGTTTCCCACCTTCACAGGCTGCTCACACCTGTTATGTACAAACACTTTTATATGCTAATGCGTGTGAAATGGCAGGTACATTTTATCCACCTGAAGTGATCAAACAATTGGAAGGTTTCAAATTTGATGGCATGGGTAATGGTGCTACTGAATATCGTGCTGAAGATCACCAATGTTTTAAAGATATTTTAGTGGTGCGTGGTAATGAAAATCCAACCAGCCAATTTGACTTATTGGAAATTGTTCAAGAAGTACCACGTTCACAAGTTGAATATGATGCTAAAATATTTGGCGGTGAATTAGGGCCTTATAAGGTTTAATTCATTATTTTTTGTACTCAGTAGAGGGACATAATTAATGTAAAATGGGTTTATGCCTACGTTGTAGGGTACCTATATTATAAAATAATTATGTTCCATTACT
>JAGLFC010000050.1 GCA_023144715.1 Gammaproteobacteria bacterium
GCTCCCAATAAACGAGCAAATATAGCAATAACCCCTTCTCTAAAAAAAGAAACGCCTGCTCCTGAATGCGAGTACACAATACAGGGAATATTTTTCATTTTCATACGAAATATGAAATACATTAATTTTGGTAGCATAGCCAAAAATAAAAAATGTTTACTCAAAAAAGAATTGGGTCTATAAGTGGGTATTAGTTTATAGATAATATTTTCATTTTTTAATGCTGAAATATAACCTGACATCGCAAAACTTATACCCCCTTTTTTACAATGAGGATCGACTCCTGTAATAATAACTCTATAAGAACTCATATTATTTATCCATTAAAATTAAGGTGTTTTAGGTATTTTTGTATTTATTTAACTTGAATAACTTTTTTTTTCTTATATATAAAAAGAATTCCTAAAGCTGCAGCCATAACAGTATTAACAATTGGACTCACAATTGCGTGACCTGCAAAAAATGAATGCCCTAAATATAAAAAAATCATCACCATAATAATACCGAGTTCAGGTTTTTTTTCAGCAAAAAATAATTTTATTGCATACAATAAAATCAATAATAGAGAAAAATGGATTAATAGTGTAAAAAGAATCCCATAAGCACCCAATAATTCTATCCAATCAACTTCTACTCGTCGAGTGTTCGATACTCTTCTTTCATGAAATAATAAATAGACATCATGAAAATAAGGTATGGCTCCTTCTCCAAAAATATTTTGCCAAATATTTCTTTCTAAAATAACAGACTGTCCTGCATCAATTAACACCTGTCTTGGTAAATTTCCTGATATCATATCTTCATACTTATTCATTTGATAATTAGAATCTATAATTTCTTCATAACCTTTTATAGCAACAAAACTAAAAGCTAATAAAAATAAAGGAAAGAATAAAATTAAAAATTTCATTTTTACTTTTATTTTCCAAGTTTCTGAACGTGCAATAAACATAACTAAAAAACAGGAAATGGGTACAAATACTAATGCTGCCATAGACGTTCGAGTACCGATGCCTAAAATACCCAACGTCCCCAAAATTAATAATAATAATGATATAATTTTGGGATTGATAATATTACGATAGATTGCTACACAATATGCAAGAGCAAAAGCAAGAGAAATATCATTCTGTGCATGAAATAACCCTTTTATACCTGTGGTATAGTCTGAATAGGTCTTAAAACCTATATTCATAAACTGCATAATAAATAAGGAAACACCAATAAAATAAGCACAGTACTCTATAAATTGTAAAATTTGCTCTTTATCTATAATTTCTTTACGCAACAATATAATAAATAGTAATATAACAAATAATCCATAAAGTAATTTGATTAAAAAAACAAGTTCTTGAAAAATAAAACCACTAATAAAAGACTGTATAAAACCAGGAATTGTAAGAATAACCAAACTCCATACCACAAACAATATTTTTTTATTGATATATTGAGAATAATGAATAGAAGCAAAGACAGCAATAATAAATACTCCTCCTCTCATTACAATACCAGGACTGACAGGAAAACTAATTTCCCGTAATTCTAATAAACCATAAAAAATATCACTTAAAAACAATCCCGGTAATAAGGCAAAAAGATATAAAGTTGATTTTTTAATTTGCATTCACAGTACCATAAAAATCTATATTATTAATTGATATAAGAAAAAAAACTCACACACTTTTGTTTATCTTCATTAGTAAATATAAAATGAAAAATTAACAAAACTAAGAAAAAAACCATCAGTAAATAAAATATAATTTTATTTACTGTGATACTTAAAAATAAAACTGAAAAAATAATCAGAGCTGCTATAAAAATTATACTTAATACTTTTAAAATAAGTCCCAAAGCAATCATTTTTCTATAGTAAATCACATAATGTAAAAGTAGCATATCTATTATAATTCTTACTGACCAAGCAATAGCAGCACCTACAATACCAAAATAAGTAACACATACCCATAATGCTATGACATAAGGAAATAATTCAACTAAGTGTAATTTAGCCGTAATATCAGGTCGTCCATCACTTTGAATTAAAGTATATGGCAGTCTCGCAAAAGCATTGATAAATGCACCTGCTAATAAAATAATCATTACTTCAGAACTTTTAGAAGCATCATACTCCATACCTAGCCATAAAGTGAATATTTCTTTTGAGAATAAAGCTAGAAAAAAAATAAGAGGGAAAAGAACAAGTAATAAAAATAGAACCGACTTTTGAAAATATTCAGTCACTTTTATTCTATCACACACTAATGCTGTGCTAAATGCTGGAAAAAGAACACCCAATAATGCTGTAGGAATCGCCGATAATTTAGAAACCATATCTTGAGGAATTGAATAATAAGCAACATCAATAATTGACATTAAATTCGCTATAACCACTCTATCAAGATAGAACATTAACGGTGCAATAACATTACTGACGGTCATCCAACCACCAAAACTCAATAGGGGGCGTAAAAGTTTTTTTTCTATTTTAATTGGAAAATGAATATCTTTAATTTTTACAGAGCATATCCAAAAATACATCAGAACAGATAAGCTACGTCCTAAAACAAGCACTGCGACTATTGATGAAATACTATTTGAATAGGGTAAAATGAATAAGGGTCCTAAAAAGTTTAAAATACCCAAAGGGGTTCTAACAATATTGATTAAACCAAAATATTGATAAGCTTCTAAAACACCTATAATCCCTGTACTTACCACAACAATAGGAATGGACAGAGACAATAAATAAAATGCTAAGAGTGTCTCCTCTTGAAGTTCTACGGGTATATTAAGAATATCATAAACAAACCAAGGACTTATCATAAAAAGAAAACATCCACCCATTATGCCTAAAAAAAGCATTAAAGTTAACGCAGTCCAAAAAAGTGGTGATATTTCTTTATACTTTTCTTCTCCTAATTTACTGGCAATAAGTTGTGTAACCGCTCTCCCCAAACCTAGATCAAATAAACTAAAATATCCAACTATCATCCATGCTAGGGTGAGAATACCAAACCTTGGTAAGCCCATACCTTCAATTAAAATAGGAATTGCTATCACTGCAACTAACAGAGGGATAACAAGTCCAAATGAATTCCATAATACATTTTTTATTAATTGTTTTTTATTAAGTATTTTAGAATTATTGTTTGTACTGAGCATTTTTCACCAAAGTTATTAAGTGTCCATCAGAATTTATTGATTTTAGAAATAATGGCAATAATTCTAAATTTTGATAGCAAATACATAATAATAATTGAAGTCATCAAAGAAATAAAAAGCATCACCAGATTGGGTTTTTCAGCAATGAGTGAAAGCCATTGATTAGGTCTATTAAAATTAAAAACTTTTACATTAAACCCTATCTTTGTAAGTAATTTAGAATAGGGAGTTGCTTCATACGAATAAAGCCAATATTCCTTAAAAAAATTGATAAACTCTTTGGATTTATCAAGAGTGTTTGATTCAACAAATTCTCTTCTTTTGGATAAATTATCTGTATAATGAAGAAAATTAAAATCATTTGATGATATATTAGTCTTCACTAATAATTTATTAACTTCATCTAATGAGTTAATACTATCAACAAAAAATTCATTTTTGTCGATAAGTACAGAGACTAACGTGTGTGCTGATTGTAGTTTTTTATTATAAAGTGTAATTCTAGTAGCATCAAAACCCAATCTATTTAATAAATTAATGATAACTCTAGTACCTTCACCACATACACCTTCTTTGTGTATCAACAAAAAACCAACATCTTCCCTAAGAAATGGTCGATCTGCTAAATTAAGATTCACAAAACTACTTTCATTGATATTAAAATCTTTTCTTACCTGATTTGATACCTGTACTGCAGTTTCTTTAGTGATGGGGAGTCCATCTAGCTTATTAGAAGATAAGTATTGATCAATAATCATATTTTCTTGTATTTGAATATATGAATAAAATATAAAAGGAATCAATGTGGCTATCCATATTAAAACGAGTACTGCATAATATTTTTTTTTATTGCTCATACCTTACCTTAACTTTGTGTGCTCTAATTTTTCAATAATAATGAGTTGTAGCTCATTCTTTGAATACGATCTGTAAACCACCAAGGAACATAATACTTAATGTCAATAATAGAATAATTGTAGTTTCTGAATATGGTGGTTGTTAGTATTAACAATTTAGAATAATCAGGCTAATGTATATATGCAAAACTTTATATTTAACAAATCAATATTTATTGAGAGCAGAGCCTGTTAAATTTTTCTGAAAAATTACTATCCTTATAGCAAGCACAAAAATTATACCCAAATTTTTTATTGACTTTTTTTGATCTTATTTTTTTAAGGTTCGACATTTTTGTCACAGAATTACCTTCAATATAGAAAATATCAAAATTTATTTCATTTAGAAAAAAATCTGAAATTTTACAGTCAGGATCATTGCCATGATCTTCATAGATAATGAGACAATTTTTCTTTTCAAGAAGTTGCTTTGCTCCTATCATAGCAAGCACTTCAGCACCCTCAACATCCAGCTTAATAATAACATCTTCAATTCCAGTATAGGGTGCAATATCACTCAATATTTCATCAATGGATATTGTTTCAACAGATTCAACTATATCATCATTACCGTCTATATTTGTTTTAATTTGTGCACTGGCATGATCATGACCCGCCGTAAAAAATTTAACCGTCATCATCCCTTTGTCTGAAACTGCACGTTTAAGGATTGTAAAAACACCATCATTTAAAGTCATATTCCTTTCTAAATGATTAAATGTTTTTGCTCCAGCTTCCACAGCAACGATCCGATCTTTGTCCTGAATAATCGTTGAACAGAAAATACTCCAATATCCAATATTAGCACCCAGATCCAAAAAAATGGCATCCGGTGTTAAAAATTTATCAAGAGCAAATTGAATTTCAGGTTCATAAACATAATTGGAAAAAATTAATCTTGACCAGTAATAATCCCCTGTACCGATCTCAATCTTTCGATTCATCCATAAAGGCACAATCAGATCATTATCCCCTCCTATTTTTAAATACCTAAAAAGTTTACTTAAAGAACCTATACCACGCCAATTAAATCTGCTCAAAATTAACCCCGCAGTAATAAGGCTGACAAAACATATACGATTGAGAATATTACCATTTACATCAATAGGCGATCTTACATTTAATATATTTTTCATTTTATTCTACTTTTAATTACAAGGTAATATTATATCTAAAACGTCCAGAACATAATTCTTTTCAAACAAAAAAATTAACACCATCTTAAAATCTTCACTCACTTTTGATTAAAAATAATGTTCTATTATTTTATCCATTAATATAACATTAATTCAATAGGGAATAGTACAATACCATTTAATAACTTTCAAGAAAATATTTCAGGAAAACAGGGGGTTATTTTTGCTTCCGCTATTTACCACAACTAAGCTCTTAGATCGATGATAATATTTGGAAATTACTTTAAGTACATCATCACTAAATTTAATTTTTTTGCTCGTATTATTGTAAACTCATTACAACAACCTCAGTCCCTACAATATGCCATTTTAAATCATAATCATACACTTTTGTTGAATACACTTTATCAATTTTTTTATAATAATAGGCTCGATGATCCAATGCTAATAATTGGCTCACAAAATCTTTAATTTGGGGATATTTTTTGATTGCCATCTGACAATCATGTTCTGCTTCAGGTGAAAATAAAATATGTAATTTCTCTTCTTTAATGTGATCGGTAAAGCCCCCTTTAGCATCCATAATACTATCACTATAAGGAACATAAGGCTTAATATCAATAATTGGCGTTTGATCCATTAAATCAGCCCCCTTGATATGAATGAATAATTTTCCTTCTTTCTGCTCAATTGAATCAAATTCAACGAGCGATAAACCAATGGGATTAGGTCTAAAACTGGCACGTGTTGCAAATACTCCAAAACGTTGTTTACCATCTAAACGTGGTGGTTTAACGGTGGTATTCCAACCTTTATTAATATGTTTATGGAAAATAAAACTCAGCCATAAGTGTGAAAAATCCTCTAGTCCTTTGGTTATTTCAATATCATTATAAGGGGCTAATAATTCAATATAAGCGGTGGCAGCAGAGACTAAACCTGCTTGCCTAGGAATGGCAAATTTATCTTTATAGCAAGAATGGATAATGCCAATTGTTTCAATTGTAAATTGCATAACTTTTACCTAAAATGTGAATTAAGAGTATTGCCCCTATTCATAGCGTGCAGGAACGACTCTAATATGTTTAGCATAGATATCAATTTTCTGGATTTCATTATGTATAAAACAACTCATCATGGCTACTTATTGTTTGATCTTAATTCACATTAAAGTAATATTATATAGAATATTCAGGCATTCATTTTCTGAATATAGTGTAAAAATTAAAATTTTATTATCACGCTATTTATGATAAATTAAACAGCATTAACATTAAATTTTGGAAATACCATGTTCCCAAACATCAACTTCTCTCAACTGACTCTTATGGATGCCCTTGATATCGCTATTGTGGTCGAAATTGAAGCATTTGAACGATATACACTTTTTAATGAACAGCTTGGACATCGATATCCCGAAGATGCCGCTGATATCTTTAGAAAAATGGCGATCAGTGAAAAGAAACATGGTGATGAACTTTTAGAAAAACGACACGCATTATTTGGCAATACACCCATTAGCATCAATAAAGATGCTTTATTTGATGTAGAAGCCCCCGAAATGGGGGCTATTCGCTGGAATATGTCTCCTTTTAAAGCATTTCAAGTCGTACTTGCTTCCGAAGAAAAAGCCTTTGATTTTTATAATGAAGCACTTTCTTATGTGACTGATCCTCAAATTAATTCTTTATTTACTGAATTACGTGACGAAGAACAAGAACATATCGCAATGATTAAACATTTTATTTCAAAATTACCTCCAGAAGCTTATGAAGATTTGGATGATGAAGATTAAAATAAGAAAAATAGTACACTAAAACAGGTTATTACACTATTTATGGAAATTATCACTATTTTAGCTGAAAATCCCACTTTATTTTTATGTTCAGTTTTTTTACTATCATTGATGATCGGTAGTTTTCTAAATGTAGTCATTTATCGCTTACCCATTATGCTCAAACAAGAATGGAAAAGTGATTGTCTCCATTTTTTAGAAGAGGAATTTCCAACAGATGATCAGACCGTTCAATATAAACAAGTCAATAATATAAAAAAAGACAGTGTCACATTCAATTTATCAACGCCTCGTTCCCGTTGCCCATCATGTAACCACCAAATTACTGCTTTAGAGAATATCCCTCTTATTTCTTGGATTTTTCTACGTGCTCAATGTTCTCAATGCCATAAACCTATATCAGCACGTTATCCTATTATTGAACTAACAACGGCATTACTATCTACATTAGTGGCTTATTATTTTGGTGTGCAATGGTTTACGTTAGCAATATTAGTATTCACTTGGTCATTAATTGCACTCACAATGATTGACTTTGACTGTCAACTATTGCCCGATAATATTACTCTACCCCTCCTATGGTTAGGTCTATTAATAAGTGTATTATCTATCTCTACTGTTTCAATAGAGGATAGCCTAATCGGTGCAATGGCTGGTTATATGGTTTTATGGGTGGTCTACCAACTTTTTAAATTAATCACAGGCAAAGAAGGCATGGGTTTTGGTGATTTTAAATTACTCTCTGCTTTAGGGGCTTGGCTAGGTTGGCAAGCACTGCCATTAATTTTATTTCTGTCTGCTTTTGTCGGTGCAATTGTGGGCATCTCTTTAATCATATTTCGCGGTCGTGATAAAAATATTCCTATTCCTTTTGGTCCTTACCTTGCAACAGCTGGATTTATTAGCTTATTATGGGGTAATTCCATACAACAATTTTATTTTAATATTACTGGACTGTAATGCTTACTATTGCTTTAACAGGTGGTATTGGCAGTGGTAAAACTGTAGCCACTGATTATTTTCAAAAAATTGCTCAACACAACACACAATTTGACTGCTTACATATTATTGATGCTGATATTATTGCTCGAGAATTACTATCAGGTTCTTTATATCATTCACCTTCTACTGCTTTAAACACAGTAAGGATATTATTTGGCTCCGATTTATTTCATACTTCGGGACAACTTAACCGACAAAAATTACGCACACTTATTTTTTCATCAGATTCTAAAAAGAAACAATTAAATGATTTATTACATCCTTTAATATACCAAGAAATTAATAATAAAATGACTGCTATTCAAAAACTACTTGAAAATAGCCTTACCATTGTTGCCATTCCATTACTTTTTGAAACTCAATCAAAACATGAATTTGACCGAATTCTAGTCATAGACAGTCCCATCGAATTACAAATTGAACGCAGTATAAAAAGAGATCATTGCTCTACTGAACTGATAAAAAAAATGATTCATAGTCAGGTTGATCGTCAAACACGTTTAAATCATGCAGATGATATTATTGATAATTCTGGTACACGAGAAGAATTACAAGAACAAGTCGCATTAATATTCCAATATTATGGCTCTTTAGCACAAAATTAAAAAATGTTTGTTGCAACCTCAGGCAAGATGTCAGACAATATCCATCTGTTTTTTATTATTGAATCCACTCAGATAAAGCATTTATAACATTGACACATTCTATTATATACGAACTGCCACTGAATGAACGCATACGAATATTATTGCGTTTAGAATTTTTATTTAAGCAAGCACGCTCTTCTATGTGCGGTACTTCTATTTCAGAGAGTCGTAATACCATCCATCATATTCTTTCTATCTTACATATTATGGGACGCTTAGATTTACGTTCTGAATTAATAAAAGAGTTAGAACGACAATCCAGTGCATTATTAGCGATTAGCTCTCAACCTGATGTTGACTCGGGTCTTTTAGAAGAAACATTGGAAGAATTAAATTCTTATGCACAAACATTAAGAACACTCCCTAAATATGGTGCTAATAATTTACATAATAACTACCTTTTAAAACAAATACAGCAACGTGCCTCAATACCCGGTGGTAACTGTGATTTTGATATTCCAGTCTATCATTTTTGGCTAAAACAAGCGTCAGAACAACGCACTACCATATTGCAATCATGGTTAGAACAATTAGATCACTATCGTCTATCCATTAATATTATATTAAAATTATTACGCAAGAGTTCTATTAATACACCTATTATTGCTAAAAAGGGATTTTATCAACAATCGCTTGATATCAATATGCCTTTTCAATTAATACAAGTATTGTTACCTGATGATATTGATTTTTTTGCTGAAATCAGTGGTGGAAGACATCGCTTTAGTGTCCATTTTATGACCTATTTAGACAATAAACGTCCCACACCTTGTACCACTGATATTGAGTTTCAACTCTCTTGTTGTGCTTTATGAAAGAGCTAATAATAAAATGTCCTACTTGTCAAAAAGAACATGATTATTATCATTCAAAACCTTGGAGTCCTTTTTGTACTGAACGTTGTCGCTTAATTGATTTAGGGGGATGGATGAGTGAAGAACATAAAATTAAAAGTGACAAGGAAATTCAGCTTGATATTCCTTAGCACTGGATTTTAAATGCACAATCGCTAACCAATCTTTGCGTTCCGTATTAATTTTAGGTAATTTGACAGTGGCGAACCATTTTTCTGGCACAACCTGATTCATTGATGTATCAGGCATTAATAAAGTCACCGTTTCATCTGTACTCTCCCCTATCCTTATAAAGGATACCGATATTGAATCAATACCTTCAAAATCAAAGCCTATCGCGGTTAATTCTATAAACGCTTCTGAATTAGAAAGAGAAAATTCTTTTATAAAAAAACTAATTCTTTGAAATTCCCCATTTTTTATAAGAGAAGCACTACAAATACTGTGTACAGAATTACAACTTTGATTACTTCCAAACTTCACCTTTTTATTTGAATTTTCATCCAGAAATTCAGCAAAATCACTGACAAAAATCAAGGCTAAAATAATGACTAAACTCATAAATAACAAACGAACATATTTATTATGCAACCATTTTTTCATCATTGTTGACCCCATAAAGCACTGATGGCCGCAATACCTTGAGCACCAAAGGATTGTGCCTGATTCATATCATTTATATTCATTCCCCCTAAAGCAAATACAGGCATAGTGGCAACAGCAGTGAGTCTTTCAAATGCTAACCAGCCGATAGGTTTTTGTTGAGGATGTGATTGTGTTTGCATAATAGCGGATAGCACAATAAAATCCAATTCTAATTGATTCGCTTGTCTAATATCTTCAAGGCAATGACAAGAGGCTACCAGTAAGTGATCAGGAAAGTGTTGTCGATAGTGAGTCACATAGTGTGTATCATATAAATGTTGGGTGGTAAGATGATGTCCCGTACTCTGTTGTTGAATAGCCACACTTAAATTCATAGAAGAATTAAATATAATGTGTGTGTTTTGTTGTTGGGCAATATCAAGGCATTGTTGAACGATAGCATTCAACTGTTCAGTGTCATTATCTAATGATTTTATTCGTAATTGTACTAATGAGTGTTGATGAGACGTGTGTGCAAATTCTGCTAAAAATTGACTGATCTTATGACTATCAAGGTAATTTGTAAAAGGATCAGGGGAAATAACATAAGTATCAGGCAAAAGCAGTGCCTTAATAATAGATTGATTCGCAACAGGAAAGGCATATTTATTAAGATCGTCTAGATTAATCCATTTAACCATTTGACCTTCTAAACCATGTTGAGATTGATTGTTTTGCTCCAAAGAGTAATCATACCCCTCATAATCAGACACAATCAGGGTCTCTAATAATACCTTTTTATCAGGATATGAGTGTAAAATTTTAATTAAAGGACGTGTTTTTTGTATATAAATGCCTAATTCTTCTTTAATTTCTCTCAATAAGGCTTGCTGACACGTTTCACCTAACTCGACTTTACCACCAGGGAATTCCCATAAACCACCTTGGTGAACATTTTTCCCTCTTTTGGAAATCAGTACCCTACCCTTATTAAGAATAACAGCCACGGCGACATGAGTAACTAGCGGTTCATGTTCTGTATTCAGCATTAATTTTCACATAATCATACGAAAGATCACAGGTCCATATTTTGCTAGAAAAATTTCCTCTTTGTAAATCCACCAAAATTGTTATTTCATCTTGATCCATAACCGCTTGACCACGTTGTTCCGTATAATCGTTTGCTCGTCCACCTTGACTGACCAGACACACATCATCCAGATAGATTTTCAGAGCATTAATATCTAACTCATTTAATCCTGAACGCCCCACCGCAGCCAGTATACGTCCCCAGTTGGGATCACTGGCAAAAAAAGCCGTTTTAACCAAAGGAGAATGTGCAATTGTATAGGCGACATCCTGACATTCTTGTTCTGTTTGACCCGAAACAACATGAATATTAATAAGCTTAGTAGCTCCTTCACCATCAAGTACAATAGCTTTTGCTAAGTGTTCCAGAATATCGGTAATAGCCTTTAATAATAGGGAATAATTAGGGTGTTGTTCACTATCAATCTGTGCAGTATTTGACTGTCCCGTTGCCACCAACATACAAGAATCATTGGTCGAGGTATCACCATCTACTGTAATACGGTTAAAAGAATGATCAACCGCAGACTTTAATAGGCTCTGTAAAGTGTTTTGCTCAATATCAGCATCTGTTGCCACAAACCCCAGCATCGTTGCCATATCAGGACGAATCATTCCTGATCCTTTTGAAATTCCTGTGATAGTGATCAGCTTTCCATCTATCTCAATTTGAGAAGAAGCTCCTTTGGTACACGTATCAGTTGTTAAAATCCCTATGGCAGCATCTTGCCAATTCTGTTCTGATAAATTATTAATGGCATTAGGCAATGCTTTAACGATCTTATCAATCGGCAATGGTTCACCAATCACTCCTGTTGAAAAAGGTAACACACTGTGTGCCACTGTCCCTGTCAGTTCAGCAAGCCGTTCACAGGTCGTATGCGCATCCACCATACCTTGTTCACTTGTACCCGCATTTGCATTGCCTGTATTAATCACAAAATACTGTATTGGAGCATTTTGTAAATGAGTTTTACAGACATGTACAGGAGCTGCACAAAAAGCATTTTGAGTGAACACACCTGCCACATGAGCACTGCTAGGAAAAGACATAATCACTAGATCTTTATGATCGACTTTTTTAATACCTGCACACGCTGTCCCTAATTTAAAACCTGAAACAGGGTGCATTTTAGGAAGGTTAATTTTCACTGACATAATGTAGAGTTCTTGCGTTATAAAGTGAGTTATTTAGCTTAATTTACCACAACATTGCTTGTATTTTTTACCCGATCCACAAGGGCAAGGCTGATTTCTTCCTACTTTTTTGGTTTCTCGTACAAACGGCTGAGTTTTATCTAGTTCAGTGTCTTCTGTTATATTTTTCTCTTCAGCACTATGATTTTCACCTAATGAATTCACATCTTCGTGCTGAAACTCCATTTCTGGCTGTTCATGATGTTCTAATTCACTTAAATCAGGTTTATCACGAATTTGCATGATAGTGAGACGAGCAATGACTTCATATTTTACTTTATCTAATAAATCGGTAAACAATTCAAACGACTCACGCTTGTATTCTTGCTTAGGATTTTTTTGTGCATAGCCCCGTAAACCAATGCCTTTACGTAAGTAATCCATAGCCGCCAAATGTTCTTTCCAAAGGCTATCTAATACTTCTAGCATAACCCCTTTTTCAACACGACGCATCATTTCTTCACCAATCAATTCTTCTTTTTGATTAAATGAATTGACGATTTCTTGTAGGATTTTTTCTCTTAATGGATCTTCATGCAGTTGATCATCACTTTCTAACCAATCCGCAATTGGCAATTCTATTGCAAAATCATTTTTCAGACCTGATTCAAGTCCTGTAACATCCCATTGTTCTTCAATGCTTTCAGGTGGGATATAATTACTAATATAATGATCAATCACATCCACACGAATATCAACAATCAGCTCAGAAATATCTTCTGTCGACATTAAATCACTGCGTTGATCATAAATCACTTTACGCTGATCATTGGCCACATCATCGTATTCAAGTAATTGCTTACGAATATCAAAGTTATGCCCTTCCACTTTACGTTGGGCATTTTCAATGGAGCGAGAGACCCATTTATGTTCAATAGCTTCCCCCTTTTCCATACCTAATTTACGCATTAAACCTGCCATTTTATCTGAGGCAAAAATACGCATTAAACTATCATCTAATGACAAATAAAACCGTGAAGAACCTGGATCACCCTGACGACCTGAACGACCTCTTAACTGGTTATCAATACGACGTGATTCATGTCGCTCTGTACCAATAATATGCAAGCCACCATTTTTTAAGACTTGTTCATGTAAGCCTTGCCACTCATCACGCATTTTTTGTACGGTCGCTTCGTCAGGATTATCCAATTTGGCTATTTCAGATTCAATATTACCGCCAAGCACAATATCTGTACCACGACCTGCCATATTTGTAGCGATCGTCAACGCACCTGGACGACCTGCATTTTCGATGATGATTGCTTCACGTTCATGCTGTTTTGCATTCAACACCTCGTGCTTCAT
>JAGLFC010000051.1 GCA_023144715.1 Gammaproteobacteria bacterium
TCAGGACGTGAAAATTCTTTAGGTGGTGCAATACCTTGACCTAACATTTCACGTACCTTTGTACCAGAAAGCAGTACAAAATCATCTTTAGTATGATCAGGTGCTTCACACATCATCACTACTTTATCTAATTTCTTAGAATAGGCCGTATGATCAGCTTTGAAAATTTCAATTTCTAAAGAACCCTCGGGTACATCATTATCAAAAATAGTTTGTGCATCAAATGCACCATAATGATCGCCAACACCTGCATGGTCACGACCAATAATAAAGTGAGTGGCACCCATATTTTGACGGAATACAGCATGTAGCACACCTTCACGAGGACCTGCATAGAGCATATCAAAGCCGTAACCTGTGACCATTGCACTGTTTTCTGGGAAGTATAATTCAACCATCTTACGAATTGCAGCATCACGTACAGGAGCAGGAATATCGCCTGGCTTGAGCTTGCCTAATAACATGTGAATGACTAAGCCATCACAATTTAAACGATCCATTGCCATGTGACACAATTCTTCGTGTGCTAGGTGCATAGGATTACGAGTTTGGAAAGCAACTACCTTTTTCCAACCACGTTCTGCAATTTCATTACGAATTTCAACCGCAGTACGGAAAGTATCAGGAAATTCAGTTTGGAAATATGAAAAATTCAATACTTGGATAGCACCTGATAAACAAATTTTACCTTGTTCAACAAAGGCATCCACACCAGGGTGTGCTTCATCAGGACTTGGTGCATAGATTTTTTCTGAAATGAGAGCGATTTCTTCATCAGTAAATTCTTCAACCGCATCCACATCCATAATGGCAACAACAGGATGACCATCTACATTAGGATCTTTAAGAGCAATACGATCACCTGCTTTAATGCTACCAGCATCTTGCAATAAATTAAGTACAGGTGTTGGCCAGAAAAGACCTGAAGTGGTTTTCATATCAGTGGCAACAGATAAAGCATCGGCCTTATTCATATAACCTGTTAGTGGATTAAAGTAACCAGCACCTAACATGACAGCATTAGCGGCTGTTGCTGAACTGACTAATACAGAAGCAAGACCTTCTGCTTCTTTTTGTAGTGCTTCATTTTTAGCAGGATCGTAAACAAAAAGGGGGTTTAGCTCATCAGAACCATGAGGTTTAATCATGTAATTTCTCCAGATATTGACAAAATGCATTGTTAATACAATGCGCTTAAAAATATTTTATATCGCGTAAGATTAGCTTATTTATTTATTTAGTGAATTGATTTTAATCAAAGAAAATAAAAATCATTAAGAAAAATATATAATAAATATAAGGTATTGTAATTATATAGGTAATATTGAATATTATCCTCTATAATAAATAAAAGTGGCTAATAATTTAATAAATGAGAGTAAAAAAATGAAATTTTATAATCGTATTCGTTTTAAAATTGCACTGGGTTTTCTTATTGTTACATTGATTCCAGCAATCATTATTGGTTTTTATGCCAATTATGTGTCTAGTAATACATTATTAGCTCAAGAATATAACAATCAAAAAGAACTTATCCGTACACTTAATCATTCTATTGAATCATTTCTTGCTTCTGCCGAAGATGATGTGCTTTTTTTAAGCCAATCAAGTCCAATGAACCGTTATCTTGCTAATCAGACAGGCGATAATTTAAAGCTATTAAAAGAGGAGCTTGCTAATGAGTTTTTAGCATTTTCAGAACAACGTAAAATTTATTATCAAATACGTTATCTTGATGAAAATGGTCAAGAAATTGTGCGTATTGATTCAAA
Organism: Gammaproteobacteria bacterium; assembly: GCA_023144715.1. Classification (GTDB taxonomy): domain Bacteria; phylum Pseudomonadota; class Gammaproteobacteria; order GRL18; family GRL18; genus GRL18. The sequence goes on from JAGLFC010000051.1 coordinate 1,773, forward strand.
TAAGCGTAATAGCTATATTATTCCTCAAAGAAAATTACAAAATAAGGCAAATAGAGGTTATTTTAAAAATTCTATTCGCCTATCAGTCGGTAATGTATTTGTATCAAAGTTAGATTTGAATAGAGAGCATGGACAAGTCGAAGTGCCTCATAAACCTGTGATACGTTATGCGACGACCGTTGAATACAGTAGTGGTCAGAAAAAAGGTGAGATAGCAGGTATTATTATTACCAATGTGGCGGCTTCTGTATTTTTAGATGAAATAGATGAAATTGCCTTAATTGATAAAGATGGGTTTTATATGGCTGGCATACAAGAAAATAAACGTTGGGGTGGAAAGCATGATCTCGATTCTAAACAAAATTTTAATACCGATCACACCGTCATTTCAAAACAAATCTTTGGTAATAAGTCAGGTCAAATTAATGATGATGAGTCTGTGTATATTTTTTCTAAAGTAAAAGTACCAGGTGCCTCTTATGAATGGTATTTAGTCGCTCAAAAATCAATGGATGTAATTCTTGCCAGCGTTAAAGATTTTCAAGTAACATTTGCTTTAATTCTATTAGCCAGTATTTTCGTTGCCTTATTAATTGCTTGGATTGTTGATTCTCGTATTACTCGACCCATTGAAGATCTGACTGAAATGGCGAATAAAGTCAGTAAAGGACAAATTATGATCAAAATTCATACAGATGATAAGGGAGAAATTGGTGAATTAGCACGTGCATTTGAAAGAATGCGTATCAGTATGGTTAAGGCATTTGATAGAATGAAAGAACGCTAAGAGAAATTATCTTAACAATAACATTTTTATATTTTTTATGATATTTAGAGGTAGCAATGAGCAAGGAAAATCAAACACTTTCTTACGATGAAATAATGGAAGAGCTTGCTCAACTGTGTCATGCTAAAAGTACAGGAACACTGTTTATTGTCAGTGATAAAGGGCATTCTTCTCGTATGAGCTTAAAAGAAGGGACTATCTTGTTTTTTGCTTATCGTACTCATAAAGGCTTGGATGCCTTATTTGATCTTTATGATATGGTAACGGGTAAATATCATTTTTCTAAGGGGGTTTATAATCCTTATAATGTGTTAGATTTACCTAATACTGTTGATTTATTATATTATTTTAAACATAAAACATTTCCTCAAGAGGGCACTGTTAAAGAAAAAAAAGAATCATTAAATTCAACCGTAATTCATTCATCGCTTGATAAAGTTACGACCACGACCAGTAAAAAGAGTGCTCCTAACAATGCAGCCCCTAAAAAGGCCGTTCAAGCTGAATACCAGCCTACCCAAGTGACACAAATTATCAATCAGATTGAAGCTTCTTTGGTTAATTATTTAGGACCTTTTGCAGATATTAGCATTCATGATTATTTGGCGGATAATAAAACCCCTGATACACAAGAAGAATTTAGAAAAATGATGGATTTTTTAACTTTAGAAATTGATGATAGAGAGGATCAAACCACATTTAAAAATGAGATTATAACAATAATTTCTCAATAAATTGGAGGTGTATACTGCCTGTTTCAGTGTCTATTTGATATAAAACAATCTTTTCTTAAACTTTATTCTTGTATACTTCCATCAGTATCACCATATTATGTGTGAGTATACCTTATTTTATTTTTGCTTTTTAAATTAATCTGGAGTTTTGTCTGAAATGACGCAAACCACTGAAACAGTCACTACTTATAAAACCTTTCAATGGCTTCAAAGTGAAAAAATTGATTCTCTTGATATTGTTGTACATCAATTTCAGCATAAAAAGACAGGGGCTTTACATTATCATATTGCCGCTGATAATAATGAAAATGTTTTTTTAGTGGCATTACGGACTATTCCAACAGATTCCACGGGCGTGGCTCATATACTTGAACATACAGCATTGTGTGGAAGTCAAAAATACCCTGTGAGAGATCCATTTTTTATGATGGTGCGTCGTTCTCTTAATACCTTTATGAATGCCTTTACATCCAGTGATTGGACGGCTTATCCTTTTGCCAGTCAAAATAAAAAAGATTTTAACAACTTATTGGATGTCTATTTAGATGCGGTCTTTTTTTCACGTTTAGATCCCCTTGATTTTGCCCAAGAAGGTCATCGACTGGAATTTGAAGAAGCCGGTAATATTGATTCTAATTTATTATTTAAAGGCGTGGTCTATAATGAAATGAAAGGGGCAATGTCTTCAACGGTGAGTGCTTTATGGCAAACCGTTGGAAAATATCTCTTTCCTAGCAGTACTTATCATTTTAATAGCGGTGGTGAACCTACTGATATTCCTGATTTAACGCATGAACAACTCAAAGACTTCTATAAGGTACACTACCATCCTAGCAATGCTGTTTTTATGACTTACGGTAATATTTCAGCCGATACGCACCAAGAAAAATTTGAACAACAAGTCCTATCACAATTTGAACCTTTGGATAAAATCATTGAGGTGAATAATGAAAAACGTTATTTTTCACCCATTACGATTGAAGAAGCTTATCCTATTGATGCCAATGAAAATCAGGATAATAAAACGCATTTAGTCATGGCATGGTTATTAGGACAAAGTATTAACCTTGAAGAGCAATTAGAAGCTCAATTTTTATCCAGTCTTTTACTCGAAACGTCAGCTTCTCCCTTAATGCAAGCTTTAGAAACCACTGAACTAGGCAATTCACCTTCACCACTTTGTGGCTTAGAAGATACGAATAAAGAAATGAGTTTTTTATGTGGCTTAGAAGGTTCAACACCTGAAAATGCACAAGCATTTGAAAACCTTGTGTTAAAAGTACTGGAAGAAGTGGCAGAAAATGGTATTGACCAAGAACAAATTGATGCAGTGTTACACCAATTAGAATTAAATCAGCGCGAAATAGGGGGCGATCATTATCCTTTTGGTTTACAACTCATTCTATCAGGTTTATCAACGGCTATTCATCGTGGTGATGTCATTAGTAGTATTAATCTTGATGTGGCATTGCACTCATTACGAGAAAAAGCACAACAGCCTGATTATGTACAAAACCTTGTTAAATCACAACTTTTAAATAATGTTCATCGAGTGAGAGTCACATTTAAACCTGATGCACAGCTAGAAGAACGTCGCAGTAATGCCGAAAAAGAACAACTATCAGCCATCAAATCTCAATTAAGTCTGGTAGAAAAAGAAAATTTAGTGACTTTAGCCAGTGAATTGGAAGAGCGACAAAATCAGATAGAAACAAATGTTGAAGATATTTTACCTAAGGTAACAGTGGGTGATGTACCAGAAAGCATTCATATTCCTCAAGATGAAGTACAATATTTTAATGATCTCAAAGTATCACATTATAATCAGGGTACTAATGGTTTAGTCTATCAATTATTAATTTTGGATACGCCCCAATTTAACGCCCAAGAACGTCAATATTTGCCTATTTTTAACTATTGTTTTGGTGAGTTAGGCTGTGGCGATCAAGACTATCTACAAATGCAAATTCGTCAATCACAAATATCAGGAGGCATACATATTGGACATAGTATGCGCGGTGCTATTGATGATGAACAGCAGGTCAGTAGTTTTTATAGTATTTCTGGAAAATCTTTATTGCGTAATCATAAAGAAATGACTCTTTTGTTAAAAGAAACTTTTCAAAAGATCCGTTTTAATGAAACCGATCGTATTAAAGAGTTAGTGTCTCAAATTAGAACTCGTAAAGAAAATAGTATTACAGGCAGTGGTCATTCATTGGCAATGCAAGCAGCAAGCAGTGGCATGAGTCCTATTGCCTATATTAATCATCATAATAATGGACTCGCGAGCATTGCTTTTATCAAAGAATTGGATAATCAATTACAAGACGATACCGATAATCAAGCATTTACAGACTTAGCTCAAATATTAACAACGATTCATAAAAAACTCATGATGGGTCATGCACAATTTTTATTAGTGTGTGAAGAACAAGCCTATCAAGCCTGTAGTAATGATATTGTGCAAACATGGGAGAACGAAAAATTACACTCTAATCAGGCTATTAGTTTATTAGAACTACCTGTTATCAAACAACAAGTAAAACAAGCGTGGTTAACCAGTACCCAAGTTAATTTCTGTGCGACCGCCTATCCAACTGTACCAGTAGGGCATTCAGATGCTGCCCCTTTGACGGTATTAGGTGGGTTTTTAAGAAATGGTTATTTACACCGTAGTATTCGTGAACAAGGCGGTGCTTATGGGGGTGGTGCGAATCAAGATTCAAGTGTTGCCAGTTTTAAATTCTTTTCCTATCGTGATCCTAGACTGAGTGAAACACTGGATGATTTTGCCCAATCATTGCACTGGATGATTACGACAGAACATGAATATCAAGCATTAGAAGAGGCCATTTTAGGGGTGATTAGCGGTATTGATAAGCCGAGTTCACCTGCTGGTGATGCAAAATTAACCTTTCAAAGTAAATTATTTGGTCGTAGTGCCGAACAAAGACAAGCCTTTAGAAAGAAAATTTTAGCAGTGACCCTTGATGATTTAATTCGTGTGACCAAAACTTATTTACTCGATCAAGAACATAGTATCGCAATTGTTACCAGTCATGAACATAAAGATGAATGCATACAATTAAACTTAGACTTGATCAGTTTAACCTAATTTAAACTATTAATGTAAGACATTAAAAATGATAAGTAACACATTTAAAGAAGCCTTTTATTTTTTTCGTAAAAATATTTTACATTTATTAGGCTATACTTTTTTACTTGGTATTATGTTGATTGTTTTAGTGCAATTGCTGTTGCCATTAGTTTTTTCAGGTCATGATGCTGAAGAGCTGACGATAGAAACCATTAAACCTTTTATGCAATTAATGAATTTACTCATTAAGCCTATTTATACAGGTGGTTTGATTTTATTAATTTATAGTTTGGCAACAGAGCAAGGAAAAAATATTTTAAATTGTTTACTCGGTGGTTTATTACGTTGGCCTTATATGTTGCTTGCCAATGTGTTGACATCGATTGTGATTGTTACAGGCTTAATGGTATTTATCTTGCCAGGTATTTGGATTTTTAGTCGTCTATTTTTAGTCCCTTATTTGGTGATCTTAAACAGTCAAACACCTTTTACAGCTATCATGAATAGTTATCACTATACGAAGGGCTATAGTTTTAAAATTTTAAGTGATATTGTATTACTCATTGTTTTACTTATGATTGTGTTTATATTATTAAATGTTTTACAAATATTAACTCCCTTTGTCGTACTTTTTTCTATTTTACTGTTTCAGACATTAATGTATGTTCTCTTCTATCGTCATTATGATATTTTAGTAAATACTAAGACTCCATCCTCATTAACCTCTACTTCGATTGAATAAAAATTTTCGTTCTTTTAATTGACTGGCATGGATGCATCAATACGATAATAGATAATATTGTATAGACTAAAAGGAAAGAATGAATGACTAATAGTCAACACTTAATACCAGAAACACTGCCTTTAAGTGGTTGTCATCTTATAGAAGCCAGTGCAGGGACAGGAAAAACCTATAATATTACCCGTATTTATTTACGCTTGTTATTAGAGCGTAAAATGGATGTTAAAAATATTTTGGTGATGACATTTACGCGTGCAGCAACCGAAGAATTACGGGCTCGTATTGCTCAAGAAATTCGTTATGCAATGGAGGAATGGGGACAGTTTGATCCCAATGATAGCTTTTTCACTGCCTTAACGGAGCAATTTAGTATTCAGGATGTTTATCCTGCGTTACATCATGCTTTATTACATTTAGATGAAGCCGCCATATTTACTATTCACGGCTTTTGTAAACGTGTTTTATCGCAATATGCCTTTGCCAGCGGTGTTGATTTTAATGTACAAATGGAAGCCGATACAGTAGATATTGAGCTAGAAGCGGTACGTGATTGGTATCGCATCTTGGCAAAACAAGCACAAACCAATCCGTATCAATTATTAAGTAAAAAATGGCCCTCTCCTGATACGTTTTATCAGTCTTTTCGTGAATTACTGTCTTCCACCGTGATGATAGAAACTCATAGCCCAGAAATGATACAAGAAATATTTTATCAACAAAAAAAAGAAGCCTTAGCGTTATTACAGGCAGAAAAAACTTTAGTCTTTGCTCAATTAATTGACCGCCATAAAGATAAAGACAAAAGGGCAGAGGAATGGCAACAATTAATCCTTTGGCTCAGTACTCATGATTTACAAGCCATGCCTAAATCCGCCTCAAGCGTGTTTAATGGTAATCGCTATGGTCGAAAAGAAGCGTCTATAAAAAAATCACTCAATGATATTTTTGATCCGATTAAACACGTCAGAAAAAATACTGATACCATTGAGGAACAGATACAAAAAGCATACTCCTACCAAATTGCACAAGAGGGTATAGTACGTATTCGAGATAAAATCAGTCAAGCAAAACAACAGGCTCGGGTGATGAATTATGACGATCTCATTCATCAGCTTGCCAGTGCCGTGGCAACACAAGAACAACTTCCTGCACTGATTAGAGAGCAATACCCTGTGGCTCTGGTGGATGAATTTCAGGATACTGATCCACAGCAATATGCAATACTTAAAGCAGTCTATCAGGAAAGTGAATCTGCATTGTATATGATAGGTGATCCCAAACAGGCTATTTATGCCTTTCGTAGTGGTGATGTGTTTACTTATCTTAAAGCACGCTCTGATGCTGATGCACAATGGTTAATGAATACTAATTGGCGTTCTTCTAGTGGTATGATTAGGGCTTATAATCGTTTATTTTATGGTGCATCATTGGAACAATCTGCACAAGATGTTTTTTCTTTTGGGATTGATTATACGCCTGTAAAAGCAGCAGGTAATGCTGATAAAACACCCTTAACTATTACTCCAAATACTTCAGCACCCGCTTTGCAATTTATTTATTTTCCCTTTAATGAAAATTATAAATGTAAGCGTATTAAAAAAGAGCAGATGACTCAGAGTTTTTGTGCCGTGATGGCAAGCTGGTGTAGCTCTGAAATTCATCGTTTATTAACAGAAAAAACTTTAATCGGTGAGCAAGTCTTACAAGAACACGATATTGCTATTTTAGTACGTGATAAAAAAGAAGCAAATTATATCCAAGATGCTTTGCGTATTTCAGGTTATCCCTCTGTTTATTTAAGCACACATGATAATGTTTTTTTTAGCCAAGAAGCGACGGAACTACAACAAGCCTTAATGGGTATTCTTAATTTGGAAAATGATCAGTTACTCATTACTGCTCTATCCACGCATTATTTTTCCTGTGATACCGCTGATTTATTTGCTTTAAAAACGAATGAAATACAATGGGAACGTTATCGTGATAACGCCTTTCAATTGCGTGAAATTTGGTTTAAACGAGGTTTTATGGCAATGGCATTAAGCTTATTGCATCAAAACTACATCCCTAATCCACAGTATCATGAACGCTCTTTAACCAATGCCATACAATTATTAGAACTTTTACAACACGCCAGTCAGAAGCATAAGCAAGCAGAACAATTACTGCATTGGTTTGATGAACACATTAATGCTAATAATGCTTCAATAGAATCAGAACTGCGTCTGGAAAGTGATGCTAATTTAATTCGTATTATCACTCAACATGGTTGTAAAGGGTTGGAATATCCTATTGTTTTTATTCCCTTTGCGACACGTCATAAAGATCCTACTAAATTTGGCAATAAAACACTTGATTTATTTAAATATCATGATGAAAAGGATCAACAATTACGCTATTTTATTGGACAAAATACCCATATTCGTCAACGCTATAGAGAAGAAATGTATGCTGAAAACATTCGCTTATTGTATGTTGCCATTACTCGTGCGGAGCATCGTTGTTATCTTTGTGTCACTCCCTTTCAAGATTTTCATCTTTCTGCATTGGGGCAGACATTAAAATTATCTGCGGAGGATCATTTACAGCAAAGTTTACAAACATTAGCGGATTCAGAGCCTGAAAGTATTGCGCTGCAATGTATGAGTGATATTGAATTTCCAGTGGTGCATGATGCCGTCACAGAACAAAACCAATCTTATAGTCCAGCAAGATTTATAGGACATATTGAACGTAATTGGTGGCTCAGTTCTTTTACGGCACTCACACGGAATCTTCGTCATGGTGGCTTATCGACCCCAGATCGCGATCAAGATGAAAGTCTTAATGGTGTCAATAATCAGCGGTTTGAAGATCGCCCTATTCGTTTTACACTGACCAAAGGAGCGGCTACGGGCAATTTATTACATGATATTCTTGAACAATGTGATTTTTCTCAGCCCCATTGGTACTCTATTATGGAACGTCCTTTAAGTCGTTTTAATGAATCGCTGGAGGCTCAACAATACGATGATTTAATTCAGTGGCTAGAAGAATGTTTAGCGTCACCCTTAAAAGATGATGTAAAGGGTATTGAGCTGACATTAAACGAGTTAACATGGAAGGATACCTTACGAGAGAGTGAATTTTATTTTCCTATGGAACAAGTGAACATTAATGCCTTAGGTAAACTCTTAGCAAAGCATAGACAGCAAAGAAATAACCTTGATGTTTTAACACCAGTATTTTTACAAACAGGCAATCATTTATTAAAAGGCATGATGCACGGTTTTATTGATCTTATTTTTCACTATCAGGATCAGTATTTTTTGATCGATTATAAATCAACCTATTTAGGTCATACATTAGCTGATTATCAGCCTAATGCTCTGGATAAAAATATGCAGGATAATTATTATGACTTACAATATTTACTCTATAGTTTGGCATTGCATCGCTATTTAAAAAATCGTTTGGAGGATTATGATCCAGCCCTGCATTTTGGTGGTGTTTTTTATCTTTATCTCAGAGGTATGAGTCCTAAATCTGATACAGGTGTTTTTCATACAGCAATCAGTATTGAATTATTAGATGAATTGGATGCTTTATTCTCAGAGGAATTAGCGAGTGTATAAGCATTTAACAGAATGTCAAAATCAATTGGAAGGCATACAAGCGATTGATTATTTTCTGGCTCGTGAAATGGTTGAAGCACTGGCATTACACGATCAACAAAAAGCAATTGTTTTTCACTCCATTATGTTAACCTCTTACACATTAAGAAAGGGTCATAGTTGCTTAAAAATTGAGAGTGTATCAGCACTAGACAGTGATACTCTACATTGGCATAATCCAGATGATGATAAACAGGGCTATACTTTTCCTAAAACATCACAATGGTTATCTCTTTTATCACAATTAACGATACATCCAGCAGATAAACAGCCTCTGGTGTATGAAAATAATCGCTTGTATCTCAGGCGTTATTGGCAATTTGAACACGATTTAGCTCATCAAATTAAAGCATTAATCAAGCAATATCATGAAGACCCCAATCAACTTGAGCCATTGAATAAAACACAAGCCAAACACGTGCTTGCACAATTATTTCCGAATGCCGATAGGGAGAATAAGACTGAAATTGACTGGCAAAAAGTGGCTGTAGCCAATGCCTTAATTCATCCTTTTACCATTATTGTCGGGGGGCCAGGTACAGGAAAAACTTTCACAGTGACCAAAGTATTAGCGACCTTACAAGCATTATCAGATAAGCCATTAATGATAGCAATGGTTGCCCCGACAGGAAAAGCCGCACAACGACTCAATGAATCCATTCAAAAGGCTAAATCTAATTTACGTGATGATATACGCATCAATGAGCAAGTTTTAGACAGCATTCCTGATAGTGCCAGTACCGTGCATCGTTTATTAGGTGTGATCCCTCATAGTCATAATTTTCGTTATCATGAAGATAAGCATTTGCCATACAATGTATTATTAGTGGATGAAATTTCCATGATTGATTTACCTTTAATGACACGCTTAATGCGTGCTGTGCCAAATCATTGCCGTATTATTATGCTCGGTGATGCCGATCAATTACCCTCTGTGGCGGCAGGCAGTGTGTTAGCGGATCTTGCCCCAAGACAACAGCCTGCTTATTCTCAACAATGTGCTGAACTATTAAATGAATTAACAGACTTTAAACTGCCAGTATTGCAAGGTGATCAGCTTAATCTGGATTATTTATGTGTCTTACAAAAAAGTTACCGTTTTGATGGTAAAGGTGAAATAGGGCAATTAGCCAAACACGTCATTCAAGGAGAAGCCCTATACAGTTGGGTCTATTTGCTAAAAGGTCAGCAACAAATACGCAGGATAGGAGATAAAACCTTTTATCAATGGTTAGAGACTATGGTGAAGCAGTATTATTATCCACTATTTGATCCACAGACCAGTATTGAACAGGGTTTTAAATATTTATCCCAATTTCGTTTTTTAGCAGCCACTCGTTTGGGTGAGCAAGGGGTTCTCAATATCAATCATTGGGTAGAACAATTATTGCGTGATAAAGGTTTGATTACCACAAAAAGTGAATTTTATTCAGGTAAACCCATCATGGTCACGGAAAATAATTATAATACAGATCTTTATAATGGTGATACAGGTTTATTATGGCACAATACAGAAGGTAAATTACAGGCTGTTTTTCAAGAAAAAGAGACTATGCGGTGGCTCAGTTTAGGGCGTTTACCAAAAGTAGAAACCGTGTATGCCATGACCATTCATAAAACACAGGGTTCAGAATTTAAACATGTTGCATTAATTTTGCCAGAAAAAGACAGCTTAGTACTCTCCCGAGAACTTCTATATACAGGTATGACTCGTGCGAGTGAACAGCTGAGTCTGTTTGCCGAAAAAAGTATGTTTACATTAGCAGTCAAGAGAAAAGTACAACGTTATTCTGGTTTAAAAGAAAAAGTTTTTAGTGAATATAAACGCCTAAATAAATAGCCTTATAAAGGCTGTTTAAGGGTCAGTATAGTACCCCGTTGACTAAATTCAAGTTGTTTTAATACCGACATTCCCAATAAAATTTCATCTAAATTGGGAGTAATAATAGCGTTAATATTATATAAATGAATCTCTCCTAGACTTAGGGAACCAATAGTCGTTAGATAACCAATACTGCGTCCATTGGCGGTAGAAATGGATATTTTACGACCTTTTTTGAGTCCTAATTCTTGTGCTTGATATTCAGGTATTGCAACAGATGTAGCCCCTGTATCCAGAAGAAACACTATTTTTTTTCTGTTAATTTCTCCTGTCCCAACATAATGCCCTAAGCGATTTTGTTTTAGACTGATTTCAATAAAATTTTGATTAATGTGTGAAGTTTGAATGGATTGATTGGGATTATATTGTTTATCAAGAATATTTTGAAATAACTGAGTTAATAAACCTAAACCAATCACCATTGCAATAATCAGCATACCAATGCCGAGTAACTTTGTATCTGATTTTTTCTGCATATTAGATTGAAAAAATAATGTGATAAAAATCAGTGCAATAAAGTGGCTAATTGAGTGCGGTACTGTCTTGTTAACGGTTCTTGCGAACCTAATACTGCAAAAATTTGTAACATAGCCGCTTTTGCTTCACCGTCTTGAAAATCTACCTCTCTTTGTACAATGTAAAATAAGGCTTCTAATGCCTGTTCATATTGTTGAGAAACACTGTATTGATTGGCCAGTTGCAAGCGTATTTCGTGATTATCTGGATTGGCATCAAGTTGGGTTAATAATTCACTGACATCAGGGGCATCACTGGTGACTTTGGCTAAATTAAGTGCATCATTTAAGCTTTTTACCTTGTCCGTCATTTGTATATTAGCAGGTAAGGCTTTTAATACCGCTTCACAATTTTCAAAATCCCCCGATTGTAAATAGACTTGAGCAATGGCAACATAGACATCACTATTAGACGGATCTTGCTGGTTGGCTATTTTTAAAATTTCAGTGGCTTGTTGATAATCACCTGCCTCAGAACACACAAGAGCTTGCTGTATTTGTTTATCAAGTTCATTTTCAATATGATTATCAAGAAATTGGCGTAATTCACTTTCAGTTTTTGCACCCACAAATTCATCCACTACCACACCCTCTTTATAGAGTTTTACAGTAGGTAAATTGCGAACACCTGCACTTGCCACTAATTCTTGTTGTTCATCTGCGTTAACCTTGGCTAAAATAAAAGCCCCTTTATAGTCATTGGATAATTGACTTAAAAGAGGGATTAAGGTTTTACAAGGTTGACACCATTCCGCCCAAAAATCGACTAAAATAGCCTGTTGTTTTGATGCTTCAATGACTTGTTGTTCAAAATGTCCTGCATCTTGAATATCTATCACAAAGGGAAAATCACTCATTTTTTTTCTATTCCTGTTTTTATGAAAACTGTTGTTTATGAGAACAATGTCTCTAAACGTTGCATGGCTTCTTGTAAATTTTCCATACTGGTTGCAAATGAAATACGCATATAACCTTCAGCACCGAAGGCAGAACCCGGCACTAAGGCAACTTCTGCTTTACTCAGGATATAATCAGCCAGTTCAACATCATTATTAATGCCCTCTGTTTTATCAATAATCGCCTGCATATTTACAAACGTATAAAACGCTCCTTGGGAGGCAAGGGCTTGCATATCAGGAATAGCATTTACTGCATTAACAACAAAATCATGCCGTTCTTTAAAGGCTTTTAACATGGTTTTAATGCAACTTTGATCGCCATTTAATGCTTCTAAGGTGGCCATTTGAGAAATAGAACAAGGGTTTGAAGTGCTTTGTGATTGAATTTTAGTCATCGCTGCAATTAAATCAGTAGGTCCTGCGGCATAACCCATACGCCAACCTGTCATGGCATACGCCTTGCTGACACCATTCATAGTAACGGTTTGATCATATAATTCAGGGCAGACCTCAGCGATGGTGCAAAAAGGCTCATCAGACCAAATAATATGTTCATACATATCATCACTGGCAATAATAATATTAGGATAGTCTTTGAGTACATCACCAATAGCTCTTAAATCCGCACGAGTATAGGTGACACCTGTTGGATTAGACGGCGTGTTTAATACAAAGAGGCGAGTTTTATCAGTAATTGCTGATCGGAGTTGCTCAGGATTTATTTTAAATCCCTGCTCAATCCCTGCATGGATAATCACAGGCTGACCCCCTGCTAATATTGCCATATCAGGATAGGATACCCAATAAGGGGCGTTAATAATCACTTCATCGCCTTCATTTAAGTAGGCTTGACAGAGATTATAAAAACTTTGTTTGCCCCCTGTAGAAACTAAGACTTGATCGGGGGTATAGTCTAAAGAATTATCACGTTTAAATTTATCACAGACCGCCTGTTTTAACTCAGGTATACCTGCAACGGCTGTATACCGTGTAAAACCTTCATTAATGGCATGAATACCTGCTTGTTTTATATGATCAGGGGTGTCAAAATCAGGTTCTCCTGCCCCCAGACCAATGATATTTTTGCCTTCTGCTTTAAGGGCTTTTGCTTTAGCAGTGATGACTAAGGTTGCAGAAGGTTTGATTGCCTGTACTCGATCAGACAATTTGATTGTAGAGTGTTTAGAGTTGTTCATAGCCAAGTGATAGGTCTCTCACGTAAAATGGAATAATGTAAAATAATTCGGATTAAAATATCAAACATAATTCTAGCACATAGTCTATTTTTTTACAGAATAAATTGACTCTGATCAGTGCAAATAAAAGGAAATAATCATGGATAAGCCTTTTCAACTCGTCTCACCATTTACTCCAGAAGGCGATCAACCAAAAGCCATTCAAGTTTTAACGGAAGGGATTCAAAATGGTGACGCTGCCATGACATTATTAGGGGTAACAGGATCAGGAAAAACCTTTACGATGGCAAATATCATGCAAGCCTTGCAACGACCTACTTTAATTTTGGCGCATAATAAAACATTAGCCGCACAACTTTACGGTGAAATGAAAGAATTTTTTCCTCATAATTCGGTTGAATATTTTGTCTCTTATTATGATTA
>JAGLFC010000052.1 GCA_023144715.1 Gammaproteobacteria bacterium
TAAAAGGTGCGTAAGGTCAGTTAAGAATTTATTTGTGCTAGAATAATCGGTTAACACATTATAAATGAGATAATAGAATGCAAATAGGCGATACTGAATCGCAAAATAAAATTGATCTGGAGATTGTCAAGAGGATACAACGAGGCGATAAAAAAGCATTTGATTTATTAGTAATCAAATATCAAAATAAATTGGCTCAACTTGTTTTACCTTATGTGCATGACAGAGATGAAGCGTTAGATGTGGTTCAGGAATCATTCATTAAAGCGTATAAAGCATTGCCTACATTTAGAGCAGATAGTGCATTTTATACTTGGTTATATCGCATTGCGATTAATACCGCTAAAAATTGTTTGAGTGCACAGAGTAGACGACCACCACGTTCTGATATTGATGCTGATGAAGCTGAATATTATGAATTTGGGCAAAAAATGCATGATCATCTCACACCAGAAAGTCAATTGGCTCAAGAACAAATTAAAGAGGCCATTGATCGTGTGATCGCCTCATTACGAGATGATTTAAAAATGTCAATTTCATTACGTGAATTTGAAGGAATGAGCTATGATGATATTGCCACTGTAATGGATTGTCCTGTTGGTACAGTACGTTCTCGTATTTTTAGGGCAAGAGAAATAATTGATACTCAAGTACGAAAACTCATTTAGTATTGGATGTAAACATACTGGTAAAATAAATATGACTATACAGAAAACATCACAAAATAATGAACAACTGTCGGCATTTGTCGATGCTGAACAGTCAGAAACAGAAACAAGCCAAATAGTCACTCATTTGTTAAATGATTCTGACTATAAGGAATGTTATGTTCGTTTACAAACGGTTAAAGAGGCATTATCTCAACAACGAATGATTGATATTGATGTGCGTTCAAACATATCACAAGAATTAGAGTCTTTACCCACTTATTTTGTAGATGAAGCGGTTTCTTTACAAATTGCCAATACTGAAAATGTCAGGCAAACACCATGGTTTAAAACATTGCATGGGCAAAAAATAATAACAGGCATGTCTATTGCTGCCTCGGTGATGTTTGCTACATTTTTTAGCTTACAATTTATTAATTATTCACCTGATAGTCCGTATGATACTGCTTCTAATGTAGAGAGTAACCATCCAATATCACAGCCTAAACATCAAAAAAATGATGTTTTTTTTGAACCATCAGAGACTTATTCTTTTGCTGAATTACCCATGCTACCGGTATCTTATCCTGTTCAATGGCAAAAATCGGATGTAAAACTAAACATTCAGACGGTTACTCATACGCAATTATCCAATCATGATTGAAGAACACGCTACTGTTATTAATAATGAGGGAAACTATGTATGGGTGAGTACTCAACGTCAGTCGAGTTGTGGGCATTGTGCGGTTAAAAATAGTTGTGGTACGTCTGTTTTAGCTAAGGTATTAGGGCGTAAATCAAGTACTATTCGTTGCTTAAATACACTGGATTCTATAAAAAAAGGGGATAAAGTCATTATTGCTCTGGATGAATCCGCACTGCTTATAGGATCTTTTTTAATTTATTTTTTACCTTTATTAAGTATGATCTTCTTTGCTGGAATCGCTGTTTTTTTAGCCAAGCTTTATTACCCCTTAAATGTAGATTTTCTGGCAATCATAGCGTCTTTTATCGGTCTTTTCTGTGGTTTTTTTCTGGCTCAAAAAATATCAAAACATAATACCTCTGATATTCAATTTGAACCTAAAGTGATAAAGAAAATAACGGAATATGAGCATCCTTTACAAGCGGTATCACTGTCATAGAAAGGTTTTTTTATAATGCGACACTATAAATTTTTCTATCGAAATGATTGCCACTTATGTGAAGATATGTACGCACTCATTCAGACCTACGAAACCAGTCATCCTATTAGCATTGAAAGGTTTAATATTGATCAAAATACTGTATTAAAAGAACAATATGGTTTACTTATTCCTGTCTTAATGGATCAAAATGATAATGAAATTTGTCATTATTTTTTTGATAAAATTCGCTTTGAATTAAGTCTACACGATAAAATATAATTTTTGTTACTCTACTTTTAGACTATTTTTTGTTATGATCCACGGCTTATTTTAATAATACAAAAAAGAGTCTTTCGGAGATTGAGTGGCTGAATTAGAATTTATACGTAATTTTTCAATTATTGCTCATATTGATCATGGGAAATCAACATTGGCTGATCGCTTTATTCAACACTGTGGCGGTCTTTCTGATCGTGAGATGAATGCACAAGTACTTGATTCTATGGATATTGAGCGTGAACGAGGTATCACGATTAAGGCACAAAGCGTGTCTTTAGATTATCATTCAGAAGATGGTAATACTTATCAATTAAATTTTATTGATACCCCAGGACATGTTGATTTTTCTTATGAAGTATCACGTTCATTAGCCGCTTGTGAAGGTGCATTATTAGTCGTTGATGCTTCGCAGGGAGTAGAGGCACAAAGTGTTGCCAATTGTTATACTGCCATTGAACAAGGCTTAGAAGTCTTACCCGTATTAAATAAAATTGATTTACCTTCCTCTGATCCAGAACGAGTGATCACTGAAATTGAAGAGGTCATTGGTCTTGATGCCATTGAAGCTCCTCATTGTAGTGCAAAAACAGGTGAAGGTGTTGAACAATTATTAGAATATTTAGTAAAACATGTACCTGCTCCTCAGGGTGATAGAGACGCACCATTACAAGCCTTAATTATTGATTCTTGGTTTGATTCTTATCTTGGTGTGGTATCTCTTGTACGTGTCATGCAAGGGACATTAAAACGTAAAGATAAAATGTTAGTCATGTCTACAGGACGCACACACATTGTGGATGGTGTGGGTATTTTTACCCCCAAAAGAGAAGCTAAAGAATTATTAGCAGCAGGTGAAGTGGGTTTTGTTATTGCAGGTATTAAAGATATTTATGGGGCACCTGTTGGCGATACTTTAACCACAGCCCATCACCCTTGTGATGAGCCTTTGGAAGGTTTTAAAGAAATACAGCCTCGTGTTTTTGCAGGACTGTTTCCTGTCAGTTCAGATGATTATGAAAACTTACGTGAAGCATTATCAAAATTAAAGCTGAATGATGCTGCTTTATTTTTTGAACCTGAAATTTCTCAGGCGTTAGGCTTTGGTTTTCGTTGTGGCTTCCTTGGTATGCTCCACATGGAAATTATTCAAGAACGTCTTGAACGTGAATATGAACTCGATTTGATTACCACCGCACCTACGGTTATTTTTCAAGTATTAACCACCAAAGGGGAATTGGTTCAAGTTGATAATCCAGCGGCACTTCCTGAACGTTCAACGATTGAAGAAATTCGTGAACCCATTATTTCTGCTAATATTTTATTACCTCATGACTATGTGGGTAATGTGATTGGGCTGTGTATCGAAAAACGGGGTGTTCAGAAGAAAATGCAGTATGTCGGTAATCAAGTCAGTATGATCTTTGAAATGCCCATGAATGAAGTCGTTTTGGACTTTTTTGATCGATTAAAATCAGTCAGTCGTGGTTTTGCTTCTTTAGAATATCATTTTGATCGTTTTGAAGCGTCAAAATTGGTGCGTATGGATATTTTGATTAATGGTGAACCTGTTGATGCCTTATCCATGATTATTCATGAGGATCTTGCGTTAAGCCGTGGTCGTGAACTCACAGAAAAAATGAAAGAATTGATTCAACGACAAATGTTTGATGTGGCCATTCAGGCTGCGATAGGCTCAAAAGTGATTGCTAGAACCAATGTTAAAGCATTAAGAAAAAATGTGACAGCAAAGTGTTATGGTGGTGATGTGAGCCGTAAGCGAAAGCTTTTAGAAAAACAAAAAGCAGGAAAAAAACGTATGAAGCAGGTCGGTAGTGTCGAAATACCGCAAGAAGCTTTTTTGGCAGTGCTTCATATTGGTAAAGATTAAACAATCTTTAAAAATAAGTTAATAAAAGAGATAAACTATGGATTTTGATATTGCGTTAGTACTGGTTGTTTTAACCTTTCTTTCTGGTATTATTATAGTATTAGATAAGTTTTTGTGGGAAAAAAAACGACAAATAAAGCAGGAAGCAAGATTAAAACGTCATAGTGGTTATATTAATGATCAAGAACGTGATGCAATACTCGCTGATCCTATGATCATTGATTATGCTAAGTCATTATTTCCTGTGTTTTTTATCGTCTTACTCTTACGTTCATTTATTTTTGAACCTTTTCGTATCCCTTCACAATCAATGATGCCTAACCTTTGGGTAGGGGATTTTATTTTGGTGAGTAAATTTAGTTATGGTGTTCGTTTACCGGTACTTAATACTGAAATTTTAGATATAGGAAAGCCTAAAAATGGTGATGTTGCAGTTTTTAGATATCCTGTTAACCCAAAAATAAATTTTATTAAGCGTGTGATTGGCATACCAGGTGATCATGTTGTTTATAAAAATAAATCGGTTTATATTAATGGTAAAATAATGCCTCAGGAGACTTTAGGAGATTACGTAGGACAAGGCTCAGGTATGAAAATGAATTCAGCAGCACTCAAAAATGAAGATTTATTGGGTGCAAAATATGAATTATTACTGGTACCTAATAAACCCGATTTAAGTCAACGTTATTATTCTACTTTTTATAAAAATGGACACATTGATTTAGTGGTGCCAGAAGGACAATATTTTGTAATGGGCGATAATCGTGACGAAAGTCATGACAGTCGTTTTTGGGGCTTAGTCCCAAAAGATAATTTAGTGGGAAAAGCCTTTCTAATATGGTTTAATTGGGATGTGGGTCATGGTTTTTTCTGGAAACGCATTGGCGATTCAATTGATTAAACGTGCAAACAGGTTATACTCTTTCACAACGATTACCGAAATCAAATAATTATTAAGGAGCTAAAATGTTAAAACAAAGCATAAACTATAAACAACAAAAAGGTTTTACCATGATAGGCTGGGCATTTGTACTGGCTATTTTTCTATTTTTTGCCTATCTTGCCCTACTGATTGCCCCTGTTATAATGGCTAATCATACCACTACTACAATTTTAGAATCACTTAAAAATGAACCTGGTATCACCAAAAAGTCAAAAAGAGATATTTTACGCTTACTTGACAGTCGATTATTAGTCAATCAGGTGACGAATATTAGTAAAGATGATTTTGATATTGTTAAAGAGGGCAGTACCTTAGATATTTCGTTAGAATATGATGATAAAGTGCATTTTGCAGGTGATATTTATATCGTTTTTGAACGTAATAAATTTGTAGAAATTATTGGTAATTGAAAACGAACCTCAAAAATCTTAGCGATAAGCTAGGATATAATTTTCGTGATATTACTTTGTTAAAGCTTGCTCTAAGCCATCGAAGTGTGGGTAAAAAAAACAATGAACGCCTAGAATTTTTAGGAGATTCTATTGTGGGTTATGTGATTGCTGAAGAACTTTACCAACGCTTTAAAAATGATGACGAAGGTAATCTGAGTCGTTATCGCTCACTCTTGGTTAAGGGAGATACACTGGCCAGTATTGCCCGTCAGTTTGAAATAGGCAGTTATCTTAAACTCGGTGGCGGTGAATTAAAGAGTGGTGGCTTTCGTCGAGCGTCTATTTTAGCCGATGCTATGGAAGCCATTATTGGTGCAATTACACTTGATTCTGATATTGAACAGGCAAGAATTTGTATTTTATCATGGTATCAAAAACGCTTGGATAATATTGAAAATTTGGATTTAAAAGATCCAAAAACTCGTTTACAAGAATATCTTCAAGCACGTAAATATGATTTGCCAGAATATAAAATTATATCCGTTAATGGTAAAGAACATGCCCAAATTTTTCAAATTGATTGTTATGTTAAAGCCTTCAAGCTTACCATTACTTCAGAAGGAAAAAGTCGTCGTGCTGCCGAACAAAAAAGTGCTGAACTCATGCTAGAAAAAATGACTCTTGGTTCTAAATGATGATGATTAATGAACACTATCGCAGTGGCTATGTTGCCATTATTGGCAGACCTAACGTGGGTAAATCTACCTTATTAAATTATATATTAGGTTTTCATCTCAGTATTACCTCAAAAAAACCACAAACAACACGGCATCGTTTATTAGGTATTAAAACCACAAAAACCGCTCAAGCAGTCTATATTGATACGCCTGGTTTACATCAAAAATATCAGGGTGCTATGCACCGTTATATGAATAAAGAGGCAATAACGACCTTACAAGATGTTGATGTGATTGTTTTTGTGGTGGATGGACTGAAATTAACGTCAGAAGATGATTATGTGATTGAATTATTAGCACGCTGTGAACAGCCTGTCATATTAGCGGTCAATAAAATTGATAAAATTAAAAATAAAAAATTATTATTACCCTTTATTGAAACATTAAAAAATCGTCTTAATTTTTCAGATATTTTACCTATTTCAGCGAATAAAGGCAGTAATGTCACTGAATTAGAACAAAAAATTGAATCTTATCTACATCTTTCATCGCCTTATTTTCCAGAAGAACAATTTACCGATAAAAGTGATCGTTTTCTTGCCTCGGAGTTGATTCGTGAAAAGCTCATGCGTCTATTAGGGCAAGAATTGCCTTACGCATTGGCTGTAGAAGTAGAAGCCTTTGAAGAAGAGGATAGCATTATAAAGATAGCAGCCATTATTTGGGTAGAACGTACTAACCAAAAAAGTATTATTATTGGGCATAAAGGTCAACAACTAAAAGCCATTGGTAAGCAAGCACGTATTTCTATGGAAGGCTTATATAATAAAAAAGTATTTTTAAAATTGTGGGTAAAAGTTAAAGAGGGGTGGTCTGATGATGAACGGGCTTTAAAGAGTCTTGGTTATCAAAATGATCACGTCGAGAATTAATTTAGAACAACAACATTCTGTCGTGCTACATACCTATCCTTATCGAAATTCTAGTTTGATTGTTCATTTCTTTTTAAAACATCATGGTAAAATAAGTGCGATAGCAAAAGGCGTGAATCAAAAAAAATCAGGGTATCAGCAACGTGTTCTATTACAGCCGTTTCAAACCAATAGTGTTTCTTTAACAGGCAAACACGCATTATTGATTTTAAAAAGTGTAGAAGCCAGTGAACCTCATTGGTCACTATCAGGTAAAGCATTATATTGTGCTTATTATCTTAATGAACTCTTATTACGTTTATTACCGACCCATAGTGATTGTTCTGATATATTTCTCCTTTATAATAAAATCCTCACCATTCTTGCCACTGATTTAGAACATTTTGAAGCACCATTAAGATTTTTTGAGTTAAAATTACTCGCATTTTTAGGGTATGGCTTAACGCTTGACTATGATTGTGAATCAGACTTGCCCATTCATCAAGATAAGCATTATTATTATGTGCTTAATTTAGGTGCGAGTGAAAAAAAACCTATACACCATCCATATCTTATTATAAGTGGTCAATCACTCCTAGATTTAGAACATTATCAATTCTCTAATCAGAAAAGTTTACAACAAAGTAAGCAATTATTAAAATGGGCTTTAGCAGAACACTTAGGACATCAACCACTTAAAAGCAGAGAAATATTTAAACAACTCTTTCTTTAAAAATAAAGACTCACATTAGGGAGCAGCTCTCTTGAACAATACTTTAAATGATACATTACCGCATTCATCCGCGATTTTATTAGGTGTGAATATTGATCATATTGCCACATTAAGACAAGCAAGAGGCACACGTTATCCTGATCCTGTCAAAGCTGCTATGGATGTCGAGCAGGCAGGTGCGGATAGTATCACTTTACATTTAAGAGAAGATCGCCGTCATATTCAAGAAAGAGATGTCAACCTGATTAATGAAGTCTTACAAACACGAATGAATTTAGAAATGGCCGTCACGGATGCGATGTTGACTATTGCCGAACAGGTCAAGCCTTCTGATTGTTGTCTTGTCCCTGAAAAACGTGAAGAATTGACAACAGAAGGGGGCTTAGATGTTGCTTCACAAATTAATAAAATAGCCGATGCCTGTCAAAGGCTTAGTGAAGCAAATGTGCGTACTTCATTATTTATTGATGCCGATAAAAAACAAATTGAAGCGGCTGTAGAAGTCAATGCCCCTGTTATTGAAATTCATACAGGTCATTATGCTGATTATCATGGTGATGCACAACAACAAGAGTTTGAACGTATTAAAGAAGGTGTACTCTATGCTAAATCGTTAGGATTACACGTGAATGCAGGTCATGGATTACATTATCATAATGTACAGGCGATTGCAGCGTTAATTGATATTGAAGAACTCAATATTGGTCATGCGATTATTGCTCAAGCATTATTTATTGGCTTACCTAATGCGGTTAAAGAAATGAAAACATTGATGCTGGAGGCAAAAAATGACTAAATTTTATAGTGTACTGATCTTTATGATGGTGTTTCTTAATGCGTGTACCTCTATTGATTATTCTAAGCGCGAAACAAAGCAACCATCTGTGCCAATAGCATTACCACAAGATGCAACCGTGAATAAGCAACCTAAGGTGATTACAACAGCAACAGTGACTCAAGCAGAACCTGTACAACCAAAAAAGAAGACACCCCCAGCGAGTAGAACCGCTGTTTTGGAGTTATTAGCTCAATCAGAATCAGCCATGCAAGAATCACAGTATGAAGAAGCAGAAAACTTATTGGCAAGAGCCTTGCGTATAGAACCGAGTAATGCATGGTTATGGCACAATATGGCCGTCATTAGCTTTTATCAAGAAGATTACCCACAAGCCATACAGCAAGCATTAAAATCTAATAATCTTGAAAAAAATAATAGAGAATTAAAGAAAAATACTGATAAAATAATCAAGCAAAGTTATATTGAAATGGGAAATTTTAGTAAAGCAGAGCAGTATTAATTATTGTTTCAATATATGATGACATTCACTTATTATCATGTAGTAATATTTTTTATCTAACGTAATATATATTATAATAATAATGATATATTAAATAGCTTTCTGGAGACTATAAACATGATTTCTAAAAACAAAATACCTTATAAATCAAAGATAAGGTCAAAGTATTTTATTGTATTAGTATTAATGACTCTTATGGGTCTCCTGCCAATTAATGCCTTGGCTAACATAGATGATACGACTTTCAATAAAGCCATCGACCGTGCGGGCTTACAACGCATGTTGACACAGAGAATGTTAAAAGCTTATTGTCAGCTTGGACAAGATCAATTTTATGCAAAACCCGATGAGGTGCTTCAAGATGCTGTGACACGTTTTGAAAAAGGTTTAATCAGTTTAAAAAAATTTAAGTCGGTTAAAGGTGTCAAAAAATCATTGGATAGTATTAATAATATATGGCCAAACTATAAAACGATTATTACCGCTAAAGCTAATCAAGATAATGCACCTGATTTAGTGACGTTTAATGAAAGATTGTTGCTTCTTTCTCATCAAATTGTGTTAGATTTAACGGCTGAATCAGGGAAAGAATTGGCTGAAATTGTGAATGTATCAGGTCGACAACGTATGCTCTCACAGCGAATAGAACTGTATTATTTATTACGTGACTGGGGGTTTAACAATGCTATTTATCTTAATGCACTTGCCAATTCACGTAAAGAATTTTCTGAAGGCTTGACTTACCTCAATAAATATTCAGGTAATACCGATAAAATTACTGCATTATTACAAAAGACACAAACGTCATTTGCTCTATTTGAACACTCATTAGATGACAAAAATAATGCTTTTTTAATTAATTTAACCGTGAATCAACTATTAAAGCAAATGAATGAAGCAACATACCTTTATAGTCAACTGTAAAAAAATATGAGTATCCACGGCTATGAAATTATCTGAATTTAATTTTCATCTACCCGATGAATTGATTGCTCAATACCCACTAGAAAATAGAACGGATAGCCGTTTGCTTTGCCTTGATGGCAAAACAGGTAGGCTAGACGATCGTATTTTTAACACCTTGCCTGAATTATTACAGACGGGTGATTTATTAGTCTTTAATAATACTAAAGTGATACCCGCACGTTTATTGGGTCAAAAAAGTACAGGCGGTAAAATAGAAGTTTTGGTTGAACGTGTTTTAGATGAGTCTTCTTTTTTGGCTCAAATTAAAGCCAGTAAATCCCCCAAAGAAGGGGCTGTTCTTGCCATGGGAACGGACAAAGGTGAAGGTTTTCAAGTCACTATGCTCTCTCGTCAAAAGGATTTATTTCACTTAGAATTAAAACAACCGACAGAAGCAACTGTTTTTAAGCTACTAGAAAAATTTGGTCATATTCCTTTACCTCCCTATGTTGAACGTTCTGATGAACAATCCGATTTAGAACGTTATCAAACGGTTTATGCTAAAGAAAAAGGAGCGGTGGCTGCTCCGACCGCAGGTTTACATTTTGATCAAGCTTTATTGGAACAGTTAGATAAAAAAGGGATTAAAATTGCTTGGGTGACATTGCATGTAGGTGCGGGTACATTTCAACCTGTTCGAGTAGAGAATATAAGGGATCATGAAATGCACTCAGAATATGTGGATGTCCCTGCCGAAACAGTTGCACAGGTTAAAGACACTCATGCACAAAGGGGGCGTGTCATTGCCGTGGGGACAACTGCTATGCGAAGTCTTGAGAGTGCTTCTACTTTTGGTTCAAAAAGTGATGAAATTGAAGAATATCATGCTGATACTGATATTTTTATTTACCCTGGGTATCAATTTAAAACCGTCGATGCGATGGTGACTAATTTTCATTTACCAGAAAGTACACTGATTATGTTAATCAGTGCTTTTGCAGGCTTAGAACATGTTAAACATGCTTATCAACATGCCATTAAAGAGCAATATCGTTTTTTTAGTTATGGTGATGCTATGTTTATTCTTTCGGAAAATTCTCGTAAATGTTTGTAAAAAAAGGTGAAAGACTGAATTATGAAATTTGACTTAAACAATACAGAGGGTTCAGCCAGAAGAGGGGCAATGACGTTCCCTAGAGGCACGATTCAAACCCCTGCTTTTATGCCTGTGGGTACTGCGGCAACGGTTAAATCCATGACACCAGAGGATGTTGAGTCCGTGGGGGCTGAAATTATTTTAGGTAACACCTTTCACCTTTTGCTCAGACCCGGTATGGATGTGATCAAGGCACATAATGGTCTGCATAATTTTATGAATTGGCATAAGCCCATTTTAACCGATTCAGGTGGTTTTCAGGTCTTTAGTTTAGGTGAATTACGCAAAATTACTGAGCAAGGGGTGACTTTTTCTTCACCGATTGATGGTCGAAAGGTCTTTATGGGACCTGAAGAATCCATGCAAGTGCAACGCACTTTAGGCTCAGATATTGCCATGATATTTGATGAATGCACGCCTTATCCTGCTACAGATGAAGAAGCGAAAGTGTCAATGGAATTGTCTTTGCGTTGGGCACAACGTTCTAAAGATGAATTTTTAGCTTTAGCACCACAGCAAGCACAAGAGCCAGACAGTGCCGCATTATTTGGTATTATTCAAGGAGGCATGTACCCTGAATTACGTGATATTTCTCTTCAAGGACTCACTGATATTGGCTTTGATGGGTTTGCCATTGGAGGACTTTCTGTGGGTGAACCCAAAGATGAAATGATAAAAATTCTGAATCATATTACACCCAAAATGCCTGAGGATAAGCCTCGTTATCTTATGGGGGTGGGTCGTCCAGAAGATATTGTGGAAGCAGTGCGTCGTGGTATTGATATGTTTGATTGTGTCATGCCAACGCGTAATGCTCGTAATGGGCATTTATTCACTCGTCATGGTGTGGTTAAAATTCGTAATCAAAAACATCAATTTGATACACATCCACTGGATGATGATTGTCAATGCTATACCTGCCAACACTATTCACGTTCTTATTTACGTCACCTAGATAAAACCAATGAAATGCTGGGTTCTCGTTTAAATACCTTGCATAATCTGTTTTATTATCAGGAATTAATGCAAGGACTGAGACATGCCATTGAACATCATAATTTTGAAGCATTTATCACTGAATTTTATGATGTAAGGGAGCAAGCCTTACCGACATTATAATTTTTTATTAATACTTTTTTTATTGGTATCTTTGAATGGTAATGCCCACAGCCTTTGCATCATTCACTGCCTTGGGCTTACTTAATGTCACACGCACTTGTTTAGCCAAAAAATCGTTAATAATAATACGACTGACTTCTTCAGCAAAGGACTCAACCAGTTGATAAGAATGATTACTTGCTAATTTTTTCATTCTTTCACACACAGAAAAATAGTCAATACTGTCTTTAATCTGATCACTTTGTGCGGCTGAATGAGTAAAACAACCAATTTCAATATCAAGAATGATAGGCTGTTCTTGCTCTCGTTCCCAAGCATGAATACCTATAATCGTATTGAGCTTGAGTTGCTTAATAAAAATAATATCCATTGACTGATCCTATGACGAATGATAATAAAGTGTTTAGAGTAACTGTTTTAGAGTAACTAAAGTCACTCACCACCTAAAATAAACTAGCATGTTCGTTTATTAGTCGGTTAAAATCAATAACAATATTACAATTAAAGATAATCAATACTTTCCTATGATAACAACTTACGAATGGGCTAAATATATTCATGTCACCGCCATTAGTTTATCACTGTGTGGCTTTATGTTACGTGTATTTTTAAAAATGAATGACTCTCCTTATCAGAGTAAATATTGGTTTGCAAAATTACCCCATAAAGTGGATCAAATCTTATTGGCAAGTGCGTTAACAATGGTTTATATTATGGGTGTGAATCCTTTTACCACTTATTGGTTGTCAGAAAAAATAACAGGTTTAGTGATTTATATTTTATTAGGCATGGTGGCACTGCGTTGGGGTAAAACCAAAAAGATTAGAATGATTGCAGCCACATTGGCTGTTATGGTTTTTTCCTATATTATTTATGTGGCACATTATAAAACACCCGCGGTTATTTTTACCTAACATTTTTTACACTTAACTTTAATAGACTTATTATTACTTTGATAAAAAATATTCCTTATTGGCGACTGTCTTCTTTTTACTGGTTTTATTTTTCTGCATTAGGGGCATTTATCCCTTATTGGGGGCTTTATTTATCGGATGCAGGCTATTCTGCAATAGAAATTGGTCAATTAATTGCCGTCATTATGGGTACAAAAATTGTGGCCCCTTATTTATGGGGTTGGATTGCCGATCATCGGGGTAATCGCTTATTTATTATTCGCTTAGGGGCAGTACTGGCAAGCATTGCTTTTTTAGGTATTTTTATAGCCCATTCTTTTTGGTGGCTTTTTCTGGTTTTATTCATTTTTAGTTTTTTCTGGAATGCAATTTTACCTCAATTTGAGGCCTTAACCTTTAATCATTTAGAAAAAAATGAACACCAATATAGTTGGGTGAGAATTTGGGGGTCGATAGGGTTTGTTATTGCGGTTTTATTGATGGGCATATTATTAAATTTTATGGATATTGCTCACTTACCTATTGTAGTCATTATTTTATTAAGTGGTATTGTCCTTTCAAGTTTTATTGCACCTGATCATAAGGGTAAAGGTTGTACAAAAAATAATGAACCTTTATTAACAATCTTAAAAAATAAACACGTCATTGCTTTATTAGTGGCGTGTTTATTGGTACAAGCCAGTCATGGTCCCTATTATACTTTCTATACTATTTATGCAGAAAGTCATGGTTATAGCCGTTCATGGATTGGGGTATTATGGGCATTAGGTGTTTTATCAGAAGTTTTTGTTTTTGCGATGATGCCTTGGTTAGTGAAACGCTTTGGTTTAAGAAATTTATTGCTGACCAGTTTATTTTCAGGTGCTTTACGTTGGTTATTCATTGCCTTTTTTATTGATAATACTTATATGACTGTTTTTGCTCAACTCTTTCATGCCTCTACTTTTGGTATTTATCATGCGGTAGCGATTGCCTATATACACCATTATTTTAAAGGTAAAAATCAAGGCAAAGGACAAGCACTTTATAGTAGTGTAAGTTTTGGTTTAGGAGGAGCAATAGGCAGCTTATATGGTGGCTATTTATGGGAGGGTTTGGGTTCAAGTTGGACGTTTTCTATTGCCGCTATTTTCTCATTCACTGCTTTTTTAATTTCATGGAAATTTACTGAAAATAAACGTTAACCAAAAAAACGATTAATAAAAGAGGATAATTTTCCTTTCTTTTCTTCTTTTTTAACGACATTTTCAATATTTTTACCCACTGCATTCACATAATTTTGATCTTCTGTCTTAATATGATTAATGAGCCATCTCTCTAATACAATTAACAGTTCATCGGTAAGATCTTCATCAGTTGTTTGAGAACGTTCTACAAAGCTGTTTATTTTTTTAATAAAAAGCTGATGTACTTTTTTGTGAGGGATAAGAAAAGGGTATTCTGCCTGCTCTAGTAAATTTTCTTCAAAAGAAAAATGAGAAGTGGTGTAATCCACTAAATCAGTAATTACTTGATTGACCAATACTTTATCGTGATTTTCTTGAGCATCATATAATTGATTAATAAAATCAACAATACGTTTATGTTGATTATCAATAATGGTAATATGGGTATTGAGATCATCTGTCCATTCAATATGAGGCATAGCAATTATTTCCGTATTGTCAATTAACGTTACATCAGATTATCATATTATTTTATTCTTTTCAATCTTTCTTATCTTACTAAATAATACAGTAAAATAAAGTTAATACTCAGTAATAATAAGCTAATACTCCGCCACACTAATATAGGATTTCGCTCAATTAAAGGACTTGTCATCGTATTGATAAAATGGGGATTAGGATGTTTAAGATCATGTAAAAATTCAAAGACATCTTCATGACGCATTTTTACATCCAATGAGAGTGATTTTTTTAATGCCCCATCCATCCAATTGGGTACCATTGGATTAAGGTGAATACTGGAAACATAGTTCAATTGAGACAATTGACGCATGGTGGCTTTTTCAGGCATTTCTTTACCAAAAGGAAGGTTATTATTTAAGAGTTCATAGGTGATCACCGCAAGCGAATATAAATCACTGCGTTCACCGCCTGAATGACCTAGGTAAAACTCAGGGGCACTATAATTAACGGTACCCAGTAAGGTGTCAGGATCATCCGACTGTTTTTTAAGTTCATTAATCCCAGCAATTTTAACCGAACCAAAATCAATAATTTTTACCTGTCCTGTAGGGCTGATAATAATATTTTCTGGTTTGAGATCTTGGTGTAACATTTCTAAGCGATGAAAGGCACGTAAGCCTTTTGCAATTTGTTCCACAATGGGAATAACCGTATCCACAGAAGGCAGAGGATGTTGATCCATCCATTGACGTAGGGTTAAACCTTCTAAAAATTCTGTGACATAATACAAGGTACGAGGTGTTTTTTCAGTATTGATCACCTGTAAGACATAAGGCGAGGCGATACGTTTACCTGCCCATTCTTCATGTAAAAATTGTTCAATAAAATATTCATCATCTTCAAAATTAATGGAGGGGGTTTTGAGTATGACTTTTTGATGAGTGCTTTGATCTTCAGCAATATAAATTTGGGTACGCTTACTGGCATGAATTTCTTGAAGTATTTTATAACCATCCAACAGCATATCCGCCTCAAGTGGAGGAGGGAAAGGACGTTCCTGTGCTTTTCGTATCACCTCTTTTTCTTCAGGAAGGGGTAAATTATTGATGCTCAGTAATTGCAAGCTGAGATTATCATCACTTTTATTATCACTGGCTTGCTGAAAAATATGGTGACATTTTTGCTTTAATGAATCACTGCTATTCAGCGTATTTTTAAGTGATTTTTCACTGATAAAATCATGAATGCCATCGGTGGATAATAAAAAGAGATCGCCTTTTTCTAAATCCACTTTGCGATAATCAATATCTAAGTGTAAATCAATCCCCATGGCGCGATTCAAATAATTTTTATGATTAGAAATCCATACTCGATGATCGCGTGTGAGTTGTTCTAATTGTTGATCGCGTACACGATAAATACGAGAATCACCAATATGAAAAAGATGTGCTGTGGTGGATTTTAAAATTAAAATGGTTAAGGTGGTCACCATACCTTTAGCACTTTGATAATCGGTGTGACCACGGCTATACAGCCAATTATTTAAAGCAGAAAGAATTTTCTGTGTAGAGTTTTGTACCGTCCAAGAATCAGGTGTACTATAATAATCACTGATAAAACCATTAATACAGGCATGACTGGCTTCCTTGCCTGCCTCACTGGAACTCATACCATCAGCAATGGCAATCACAATACCCTTATTTTTTAAAATATGTGATGAGGGTATCTGTGCACCAAGGCAATCATCATTATCCTCTTTAACGCCTTTATCACTTAAAGATGTGAGGCTTATTTCCAGTTTTTTGTCCATTATTAATGCACTTCAATCATTTCGACGGTACCATCAGGTAATATTTCTGCAATATGCCCCTTAGGCTCATCAATAAATTGAATCGCCACTAGCACAAATAAAGCAAAACCAGCAATGGTTAAAAAGAAAATTTGTGGTGATACAAAGGATAATACGGTTAAAAATAAGACCGCACCGACATTACCATACGCACCGACCATACCCGCAATTTGTCCTGTCATACGACGCTTAATTAACGGTACCATAGCAAACACAGCCCCTTCACCTGCTTGTACAAAAAAAGCACACAGCATTGTGACAGTAACGGCAAGGATTAATGACCAACTTGAGTCAATTTGACTCATAATAAAATAACCTATCACTAAACCTATTAAGAAGATAGTCAGTGATTTTTTACGACCATATTTATCACTGATTAAACCACCACCTGGACGAGCAATCAAATTCATAAAAGCAAAAACAGAGGCTAATAAACCTGCCATGATGGCGGTCACACCATGTGTTTCGCTGAATGTCTCATAAAAGAATAAGGGCAACATGGAGACTACCGCTAATTCAGAACCAAAGGTTGCCATATAGGCTAAATCTAAAATAGCGACCTGTTTAAATTTATAGCGATGAATTTCAGGCACTTCTTCTTTTAATTGTTCACTATTAATTTGATAAATTTTATAGACATTGTAGACAAATAAAGCGGTAATACTTGCATAAATAATATTGGCGGTTGAGCCATCCAATAAATGGACACCTGAAGGAGAGAGCTTCCAAGTCAGTAACAATAAAGTAGCATACATTGGAATTGACATTAAAATATAGAAGTATAAATCACTTTTTGAAGTGACTTCCATTGCCCCGATACGCTTGGGCTTAAAATAGGTTGAACCTTTGGGGGTGTCGGTGACGCTAAAGAAATAAATAACGGCATAAATCAGTGCAATCACACCTGTTAAACCCACCGCATAACGCCAGCCATCTTCACCACCAAAAGCCAGTGCAATAAGGGGTAAGCTCATCGCAGCAGCAGCAGAACCAAAATTACCCCAGCCCCCATAAATACCTTCAGCCACTCCAACTTGTTTGGCAGGAAACCATTCACCCATCATGC
Organism: Gammaproteobacteria bacterium; assembly: GCA_023144715.1. Lineage (GTDB taxonomy): Bacteria > Pseudomonadota > Gammaproteobacteria > GRL18 > GRL18 > GRL18. The sequence goes on from JAGLFC010000052.1 coordinate 17,534, forward strand.
GAATACCGATGACAAAACCCGCCCCGATAAAACCCATAAGAAAACGTGCCAGAGCCAGTTGCTCAAAAGTATTCGCCAGTGCAAACATAAAACAAGGCACACTGCCTAAAGAGAGTAGCGTTGCATACGTTCGTTTAGGCCCAAATTTATCCACTAACATACCGATAATAATACGGGCAGGAATGGTTAAAGCCACATTAAGAATTAATAATGTTTTAATTTCTTGAGAGGTCAGTCCCATGCTTTCTTTAATGGCAATTAATAAAGGAGCATGATTAAACCAAACAAAGAAACTGATAAAAAATGCTATCCAAGTTAAGTGTAAGATTCGTACTTTTCCTGTAAAGGACAGCAAATTGAGTCTATTATTATTCATGAGGTTAACTCCTTAAATATTGATTAATCATTTTATTAAAGCATTTATTGTGCCAATATGTTTATTTTTTGACCTTGATACTTTTAATTATTATTTTTTAACCGATATACTGCACTAAAATAGTGCATTTGGAGACTGAGTGATGATAACTTAACAATAAAAAAGAACTAAATTGTGTAAATAATGTATTAAAAGTTACTATTAAAACTCTTTTATCATTTACAATGACGCGGATTAAGTTGAGTTAAAAAGACTATAAATTAGAGAGATTTTTATTAAAAATAGTTAAATCATGAAAAAATACTACAATACACTGATTATTATCATATTTTTATTATGCAACACATTTCTACAGGCAAGTACCCCTAAACCATTAATTTTGGGCATTTATGCTTATCTGCCTAAAACCATTATACAAGAACAATACCAACCATTAGTTGATTATTTGAATAATGCTATGAAGACTTCTAATCAATTACATACCATTAAGTTACGCATTTTAACATTGGATGAAATTGATCAGGCTTTAGCCAATAATCAATTAGATTTTCTTTTTACCAATCCACGTCATTATAATATTTTACGCCATCAATATAAATTTACGGGTGCTATTGCAACATTACTGAAAAAAAATAGTAATGGTGATGTCCTACAAGAATTAGGAGGGGTTATTTTTACTCGTAATAGCAATACTCAGATTAATCAACTGAAAGACATTAAGGGTCATAAAATCGCAGTTTCTAGTACACAGAATATGGGAGGTTATCAGGCTCAGGCGTATGAATTACTTAAAATAAATATCGAGATAAAAAAAGAGACTCATATTATTGAAGTCGGTAGTCATCAAAAAGTAGTCGATGCTGTTTTTTCTGGAATAGCAGAAGTCGGTTTTATTAGAACAGAAGTATTAGAAAACATGTATCAAAATAAGCAATATAGTCAAAATGACTTTAAAATTATTAACCGTCAAAAGTTTGATGATTTTCCTTTTGTGAGTTCTACTGAGCTCTATCCTGAATGGCCTTTTATTGCTTTGCCACAGGTAGACACTAAAATTGTCAGCAGTATGATAACGGCTTTATTAGCCCTGAATGAATCTAAATTAAAAAGTGATCAAACAGGCATTGCGGGTTTTGTAGCACCTGCTGATTATTTATGTATTGATGAGATGTCCCGAGAATTACGACTTTCTCCCCATGAACACGTAACTAATTTTACTCTATTAGATATTTGGCATGAATATAAACATATTATTACGATAATACTCAGTCTTGCTTTGATGAATGCCACACTGCTATTGCTTTTATTCCGCCGAAATAAGCTGATTGTTAAGCAAAAGCGGTCACTTAGAAAGCAATCTGAAAAAATACATGACATTATTGATGCGACTCAAACAGGTACTTGGACATGGAATATTCAAACAGGGCATACTATTTTTAATGAGTACTGGGCAAAGTTGATTGGTTATACTTTGGCAGAGCTTTCCCCAATGACACTCAATACTTGGTCACAATTAACGCATCCTGATGATTTAATAATAACAGAAGAAAAATTGAAAGAACATTTTTCAGGAAAAACCGCTTTTTATGAAGCCGATTTTCGTATGAAACATAAAGAGGGTCATTGGGTGTGGTTTAATGATCGAGGTAAAGTCACCCAATGGAGTCAAGAAGGAGAACCCATCTGTATGAGCGGTACTCATACAGATATTAGTGAACGTAAAGAATTTGAGCGACAAATTTCACGCGCTCATCATTTAATTGAACAATCATTGAATGAAATTTATTTATTTGATGTGTCCACATTCTATTTTATTGATGCTAATCGTTCAGCACAAAATAATTTAGGTTATAGCATGGAGGAGTTATTAACCTTAACCCCTTATGATATTAAGCCAGAATTGTCTAAAGAAGAATTTTTAACATTAATTAAACCCTTGCAAGATGGGACTCAAGATAAATTAATTTTTACCTCCATACATCAGCGCAAAGATGGGAGTCAGTATCCCGTAGAAGTGCATTTACAATTGTGTATTGATGAACAATCTGTTTATATTGCGATGATTCATGATATTACGCAACGGCTTCAAAAAGAATATCAATTGCGTGAATTGAATGAACGTGTAAGTAAAATTGCCTCTCGTATTCCCGGCTTTATATATCAATTTTTAATGCGTAATGATGGCACTTCTTGCTTTCCCTATGCCAGTGATAAAATTATGGATATTTATCATATCAGCCCTGATGAGGTTAAAGAAGATGCCTCAAAAGCATTTGAAATATTACATCCAGATGATTATAAAAGGGTGGTTCTTTCTATTCAAGAATCGGCTCGAACATTAGAACCATGGAAACTGGAATATAGAATTAAATTTCCTGACAATACGGTACATTGGCTTTATGGTAACGCTATTCCTGAACGAGATAATAATGGCAATACTATCTGGAATGGTTTTATCACCGATATTACAGAAAAAAGAATAGCACAGGATCGAATGCGTTTATTAGCCTCTGTATTTTCTAATTCACAAGAAGGGATTATTATTTCAGATAAGGATAATCGAATTATTGATGTTAACCCCGCTTGTGTGGATATAACAGGCTATCCAAAAGAAGAACTGATCGGGCAATTGCCTGCTATTTTAAATTCGGGTAAACAGTCTGAACACTTTTATGATCAAATACATCAGACTTTAAGGAATGTAGGGCATTGGAATGGCGAGCTCTCTCATATTAAAAAATCAGGTGAACCTTA
>JAGLFC010000053.1 GCA_023144715.1 Gammaproteobacteria bacterium
TTTTCAGATAAAAAACCATAACCAGGGTGAATCGCTTGTGAATCAGTAATTTCAGCTGCACTAATAAGGGCAGGAATGTTTAGGTAACTGTCCATTGAAGAGGGTGGTCCAATACAAACAGATTCATCAGCAAGTAATACGTGTTTAAGAGTTCTATCTGCATCTGAATGTACCGCAACGGTTTTAATACCCAATTCACGACAGGCACGTTGAATTCGTAATGCGATTTCTCCGCGATTGGCAATGACTATCTTCTCAAACATTAAAGTATTCCAATAATAGTGTTGTTAAAGTGGTTAAGCCTACGAATATATTGTCGATACATGATTATTCAGTAGGAAGTGATACTGTTATTCTATAATACAGATTGTTTGACCATATTCAAGTGGTTCACCATTTTCAACACAAATGGCTTTAATCGTACCACTTATATCAGCTTCAATCTGATTGAGTAATTTCATGGCTTCAATGATACAAATAGTCTCACCTTTTTTGACGACCTGACCTACTTCAGCAAATACAGGAGCACCCGGTGAAGGAGCACTATAATAAGTGCCTACCATGGGTGATTTAACTTCATGACCTGTTATAGTGTTTATGTCGCTAGTAGGTGCGATAGATGTTTCAGCAGGGGCTGTTGGTATAGCAGCAGGCACTAGTGGGGCAGGAGCATAAGTTTCATGATGTATGGGTGGCATATTAGGGCAATTACGAGAAATTCGTAATGACTCTTCACCTTCATGAATTTCAATTTCGGCAACACCTGATTCATCAAGCAGTTCGATCAGTTTTTTTACTTTACGGATATCCATAATTTAAACCTTGTTTAACGTCTATAATTGCTTAATCTTAACAATAATTATTAAGTTAAGTCGTATTTTTTATATGATTTAGAGCATATTGTAATGCAAATTCATAGCCCTCATGCCCGAGACCGCTGATTACTCCGATAGCAATATCCGAAAAAAATGAGGTATGACGAAAACTTTCTCGTTTGTAAACATTAGAAAGGTGTAACTCAATAAATGGGATATTAACGGCAAGTAATGCATCTCTTAGAGCCACACTCGTATGAGTAAAAGCAGCAGGGTTAATAATAATAAAATCTATTTTATCGTGATAGGCGTGATGAATTTTTTCAATTAATTGAAATTCAGCATTACTTTGAAAACACTCTATTTCATTATTTGTTTTTTTTGTCTGTTTTTTAAGAAGATTGTTAATATCATCTAAACTCTTACTACCATAATGATTCGGCTCGCGAACACCTAATAAATTAAGATTAGGGCCATTCAATACTAGTATTTTTGACATTAATAATACTCGGCTACAATTACTTAATGCCTCTTTAAATTACTTTTTTGTATATCAAAGGGATATTTAAGAACTGATTAATAATTTTTTATAATAATGGCGAACATTTTGCAATAGATAGTAAATTTTGTCCAGAAATATCGAATTTATTGTTAAAAAATGTAATTAACAGCAAATGGCTACACAATCAATGCAAAGTTAAGATTAAATCAAGAATAAATAATAGTTGTTCTATGTTTAAAATAATCATTATATTTTTAATATGCCGCATTTTCTAGTATTAGAATATATTGAAGTATTCGCTAGGTTTGACCTTTTTGGCTTCTTTTTATATGTATTTTACAACATCTGTTGATATTTAAAATAAATTAAACTAGAATATGTCCTCTTATATTTTTGAATAATACAATTATATTGATAATGCTTTATGTTTATTTCTTAAAAACAAGTACTTATTAATTTTACAAAAAATGTATTATATTTTACTTTATCTGACTTTTTCCTTTGAAAAGTTTTACACGTTTAATTAAAAAGATAAAGATTGTTAATTAAAAAGCTGAGTGCAGATCAACCGAAATCTGTGCCAAATTGTATTCTGCTTAATAGATCAAAGAATAGTAACCGTAGATTACAGAGGAAAATAGAATGAGTTTAGGTTTAGTAGGCCGTAAAGTGGGTATGACCCGTATCTTTACGGAGCAGGGAGAATCAATCCCTGTCACAGTACTTGAAATGGAGCCTAATCGCGTGACACAGGTTAAAACCAGTGCAACCGATGGCTACAATGCAATTCAAGTCACCGTAGGAAGCCGTCGTGCTTCTCGCGTGACCAAAGCAGCGGCAGGACATTTTGCCAAAGCAGGTGTAGAAGCAGGACGTAAAACCGTTGAGTTTCGTTTAGAGAGTGAAACTGAATTAACAGCGGGTTCTGAAGTTAAAGCCGATATTTTTGAAGAAGGTCAAATTGTTGATGTGACCGGTGTTTCAATTGGTAAAGGTTTTCAAGGTGGTATCAAACGTCATAATTTCCATCGTCAGGACATGACTCACGGTAACTCGATTTCTCACCGTTCAAATGGTTCAATTGGTCAGAACCAAACTCCAGGTCGCGTATTTAAAGGCAAAAAAATGTCTGGTCACATGGGTGCTCATAAGAGTACTATCCAGAATATTGAAGTCGTACGTGTTGATGTTGATAAAAATCTAATTTTAGTGCGTGGTGGTGTACCAGGGCATAAAAATTCAGATGTTATCATTAAACCTGCTGTCAAAGCATAGGAAGAGATTAAATGGAACTGAATTTAACAACAGCTTCAGGTGATGCCTCTAATGAGACAGTAGAGTTATCTGAAGACACATTCAATAAAGACTTTAATGAAGCATTGATTCACCAAGTGGTTAATGCCTATTTAGCAGGCGGTCGTTCTGGTACTAAAGGTCAGAAAAATCGTGCGGCAGTCAGTGGCGGTGGTGCAAAACCATGGCGACAAAAGGGAACGGGTCGTGCTCGTTCTGGTACTATCCGAAGCCCAATATGGCGTAGCGGTGGTACAACATTTGCAGCAAAAAATCGTGATTTTTCACAAAAAGTGAATCGTAAAATGTATCGCAGTGCAATGATTTCTATTGTATCTGAATTAGTCCGTCAAGAACGTCTTGTTGTTTTACCTGAACTTTCTATGGAAGGTCCAAAAACAAAAGAATTGGCAGAAAAACTCAGTGCTTTAGGGTGTGATAATGCCTTGCTTGTGACTCAAGACTTTGATCAGAATATCTATTTATCATCAAGAAATCTGGTTGATATTGAATACAGCGATGCACAACATATTAATCCAGTGAGTCTTATTCGCTATAAAAAAGTGATTATGACCGCAGATGCCATTAAGAAAGTTGGGGAGATGCTCAAATGAATCAGGAACGTATCTTCAACGTAATAGTCGCACCACATATTTCTGAAAAAAGTGCGTCAAATGCCGAAAAAAACAATCAATATGTTTTTAAAGTCGCCATTGATGCTAAAAAACCAGAAATAAAAAAAGCGATTGAAAGTATATTTGAAGTCTCTGTAACAAATGTACAAACAAGTATTGCTAAAGGTAAAGTAAAACGTTTTGGCCAAAAAACAGGTCGTCGTAAAGACTGGAAAAAAGCGTATATCACCTTAGCAGAAGGTTCAACCATTGAAATGATGTCAGGCGAATAGCCGGTCTAAAGTTGAGGTAACACACATGGCTTTAATGAAAAGCAAACCCACTTCAGCAGGGCGTCGTTTTGTGGTTCGTGTTCAAACCGAAGGTCTACATAAAGGCTCAGGTCACGCACCCTTGCTCGCTAAGAAGTCAAAATCAGGTGGTCGTAACAATAATGGTCGTATTACTACACGCCATATTGGTGGCGGTCACAAACAACACTATCGTATTGTTGATTTTAAACGAAACAAAGATGGTATTTCAGGTAAAGTAGAACGCATTGAATACGATCCTAATAGAACGGCTCATCTGGCTTTAGTATTATATGCAGATGGTGAACGTCGTTATATTATTGCACCCAAAGGCGTATCAGAAGGTACACCGATTATGTCAGGTTCAGAAGCTGATATTAAACCCGGTAGTGCGATGCAATTGCGTGATATTCCAGTGGGTTCAACAGTACATTGTATTGAAATGAAACCTGGTAAAGGTGCACAAATTGCCCGAAGTGCGGGTACATCTGCACAGCTGGTCGCTCGTGAAGGTTCTTATGTCTCTGTACGCTTGCGTTCAGGTGAAATGCGTAAGATACACATTGAGTGTAAGGCCACTATTGGTGAAGTCAGTAATTCAGAACATAGTCTACGTAAACTCGGTAAAGCGGGTGCGACTCGTTGGAGAGGTATTCGTCCAACCGTTCGTGGTGTTGCTATGAACCCCGTTGATCACCCACATGGTGGTGGTGAAGGTCGTACATCAGGAGGTCGTCATCCCGTCTCTCCTTGGGGTACTCCTACTAAGGGTTATAAGACACGTAGTAATAAACGTACTGATAAGTTTATTATCCGTCGTCGTAACAAAAAATAATCGTTATTAAGGAGTATTAATAGTGCCACGTTCAATTAAAAAAGGTCCATTTATTGATGGTCACTTAATGAAAAAGGTGCATACCGCTGTTGAGACTAATGATCGTAAACCAGTGAAAACTTGGTCACGTCGCTCAATGGTTATGCCCGAAATGGTCGGTCTGACAATTGCCATACATAATGGTCGTCAGCACGTACCCGTTTTAATCAATGAAAATATGGTTGGTCACAAACTCGGTGAAATGGTTCCTACCAGAACCTATAGAGGCCATGTTGCAGATAAGAAGGTAAGGTAAGCATTATGGAAGTTTCAGCAAAATTAAGAAATGCTATGATTTCTGCTCAGAAAATGCGCCTAGTAGCCGATCAGATACGCAATCAACCAGTAGAAGCAGCACTCGATCTATTAGCATACAGTCCTAAAAAAGCTGCTGTTATTATCAAGAAAGTGCTTGAATCAGCTATTGCAAACGCGGAGCACAATGAAGGCGCAGATGTTGATGAACTTAAAGTCTCAACCATCTTTGTCGATGAGGCGCGGACGCATAAGCGTATGCAACCTCGTGCAAAGGGTCGTGGCAATAGAATTTTAAAACGCACCAGTCACGTTGTCGTGAAAGTTAGCGATAGATAATAGCGGACAGAATAATGGGACAAAGATAATGGGACAAAAAGTACACCCAATTGGCATTCGCCTAGGAATCATTAAGGATTGGACTTCTAAATGGTATGCCAATTCTAAAGATTATGCAGATTTCTTGAACAAAGATATTGAAGTAAGAGAGTTCTTGGAAAAGAAACTGGCTCATGCTTCTGTGAGTCGTGTTCAGATTGACCGCCCAGCACATAATGCAAGAATTACCATTCACACCGCTCGTCCAGGGATTGTGATTGGTAAAAAAGGCGAAGATATTGAAAAACTAAAAATTGAAGTGGCCAAAATGATGGGCATTCCAGTACATATCAATATTGAAGAAATTCGTAAGCCTGAAGTAGATGCCGTGCTTGTAGCACAGAGTGTTGCACAGCAATTGGAACGCCGTATCATGTTCCGTCGTGCTATGAAACGTTCAGTGACTAATGCAATGAGATTAGGGGCTGAAGGCATCAAAATCAATGTATCAGGTCGTTTGAACGGTGCTGAAATTGCACGTGCTGAATGGTATCGTGAAGGTCGTGTGCCTCTACATACATTCCG
>JAGLFC010000054.1 GCA_023144715.1 Gammaproteobacteria bacterium
GACACTGAATCACTGATGAAGGAAAAATTACTTTCCCAAAAATCAGCTAATTCTAAGTAGTTATTACATTAAACTGTAATAGCAAAGTACTTATCCGGAACAAACAAGATAGGGTTAGACAATGCTTCAACCAAAAAGAACAAAATTCCGTAAACAGATGAAGGGCCGTAACCGCGGTCTGGCTGCGACTGGAAATAAAGTGAGTTTTGGCGAATACGGTCTAAAATCAATGTCGCGTGGTCGTTTGACCGCACGTCAGATTGAAGCCGCACGTCGTGCAATGACTCGTCATATTAAACGTGGTGGTAAAATTTGGATTCGCGTTTTTCCAGACAAGCCGATTTCAAAGAAACCACTAGAAGTAAGACAAGGTAAAGGTAAAGGTAGTGTGGAATATTGGGTTGCACAAATCCAACCAGGTACAATGCTGTATGAAATGGAAGGTGTCACTGAAGAGTTGGCACGTGAAGCTTTTGCATTAGCTGATGCTAAATTGCCTTGTGCTACAACATTTGTTAAGCGTACGGTGATGTAAATGAGCAATGAAAATAAATTGAATGCAAAAGATTTGCAAGAAAAGTCACCTGAAGAGCTGACTGAAACTTTGCATGAGTTGCGTAAAGAGCAGTTTAATCTAAGAATGGGACAGGGTTCAGGGCAAAATGTTAAACCCCATCTTTTCAAATTGGTTAGACGTAATATTGCACGCGTAAAAACCGTTCTAAGTTCAAAGTAACCATTAATTGAGATTGAGAAAAATGAGCGAAGATAATAAACAAAGAACGGTGAGTGGTGTAGTTCTAAGTGATAAAATGGACAAAACTGCTACCGTAATGATTGAACGCAAAGTAAAGCATCCCTTGTATGGTAAATACATAAGACGCTCAACAAAATTGCATGTTCATGATGAAAATAATGAATGTGGTATCGGTGACACAGTCAGTGTTGCTGAGTGTAGCCCAAAATCCAAAACTAAGTCTTGGATACTTGTTGAAATTACCAATAAAGCACGATAATAACAAGAGTGTTAGCAATAACACTCTGAGCTATTTATCAGGACGTGCTATAAAACTATATACATTTAAGGAAGCCATGCTATAATGCTTGGCTTTCTTGGCTATGCTTGTTATTTGTTTGCTGAATAATGAGTTTAAATTATAAGTTTATGGTAGTACGCTGTATTAGCATTGTCTGCATAACACAATGCTTGGAGATTAAGAATGATTCAGATGCAAACGGTACTTAATGTTGCCGACAATAGTGGTGCGCGAAGAATTATGTGTATTAAAGTTCTTGGTGGTTCTCACAGACGATATGCTCGTGTGGGAGATGTCATAAAGTGTAGCATTAAAGAAGCAATACCCAGAGGTAAAGTGAAGAAAGGTGATGTATACAATGCAGTTGTCGTTCGTACAACTAAAGGCGTACGTCGTCCAGATGGTTCTTTAATTCGTTTTGATGCAAATGCAGCAGTGTTATTAAATGCAGCTCATCAACCTATTGGAACACGGATCTTTGGCCCTGTTACTCGTGAACTACGTAATGAAAAGTTCATGAAAATTATTTCATTAGCACCAGAAGTTCTTTAATTAATATTGATTAATTAAAGAGTGGATAGTGTACTTTAATAATGATATCACCTAATTGTATTTAGACAATTAAAGAGTCTAAACAACTTGGGAATGATCATTGTTAAAAAGACGTAAGAGAGAAAGTGATGCGTAAGTTAAGAACAGGCGATGAAGTTATTGTTATCGCAGGAAAAGATAAAGGTAAGCGCGGTCAGGTTGATACGTTTATTGGTGATGAAAAGGTGATCATACTTAATGTGAACCTTGCCAAAAAACATGTTAAAGCTAATCCAAATGCTGGGGAAACTGGAGGAATTGTTGACAAAGCAATGCCTTTAGCAATTTCTAATGTAGCTATTTTTAATGCTACAACAGGTAAAGCTGACCGAGTAGGTTTTAAATTTCTTGAAGATGGTAAAAAAGTTCGTTTTTATAAATCAAATAGTGAAGTAATTGCCTAATTTCTAATTAAGAAATTAGAGTGACTTTATAATTGACTAAAAAGCATTTTTTTAGAAATAAGTAGGACAAGTTCAAAATGGCAACTTTACAAACGTTTTATAAAGAGACAGTTGTAGCTCAGCTACAAAAGGAATTTAATTACAAAAGTGTAATGGAAGTTCCAAAAATCACCAAGATCACATTGAATATGGGTCTTGGTGAAGCAATTGGTGACAAAAAAATCATTGAACACGCAGTCGGTGATATGACAAAAATATCAGGTCAAAAGCCTGTTGTTACTAAAGCAAGAAAGTCTATTGCGGCATTTAAAATTCGTGATGACTATCCCATTGGCTGTAAAGTCACTCTACGCAGAGAAAAAATGTATGAGTTTCTTGAACGCTTAATCAGTATTTCAATTCCTCGTATCCGTGATTTTCGTGGTTTAAATCCAAAATCATTTGACGGACGTGGCAATTTCAGTATGGGTATTAAAGAACAAATTATTTTTCCTGAAATTGATTATGATAAAATTGATAAGTTGCGCGGTATGGATATTACTATTACCACTACTGCAAAAACGAATGATGAAGCAAAAGCATTATTAAAAGCATTCAGCTTTCCATTGAAAGCCGATAGTAAAGGATAGTCAGATGGCAAAACAATCAATGATTCAACGCGAATTAAAACGCGAAAAGATGGTTGCACAATATGCGGCTAAACGAGCAGCATTAAAAGTAGCAATGTCCGATCCAAATGCTTCTTATGAAGAGCAACAGGAAGCGCGTGAGAAGTTCAACGCATTACCACGAAACTCATCTCCTGTACGTCTGCGTAATCGCTGTCGTATTACTGGCCGCCCACATGGTTATTTCCGTAAGTTTGGTATGTCAAGAAACAAGCTTCGTGAACACACTATGAATGGTAATGTACCAGGCTTACGTAAAGCAAGTTGGTAAAACAGACGAGTTATAGAGCAATCAAGCGATTAATCGTTTGAGCCTATAAAGAGAAATTAGGAGAAGTTTTATGAGTATGAGTGATCCCATTGCAGATATGCTAACTCGTATCAGAAATGCATTAGCTGCAAATAAAGTAAATGTATCCATGCCTTCATCAAAAGTGAAGATTGCTATCGCCGAAGTGCTAAAGGATGAAGGTTATATTCTTGAGCATTCTGTAACAGAAGATACAAAGCCAGTTCTAACAATTAACCTTAAATATTTTAAAGGCAAACCTGTTATTGAATTGATCAAAAGAGCCAGCAGACCAGGTTTGAGACAATATAGTTCAGCCAATGATATTCCAACTGTTTGGGATGGATTGGGTGTTTCAATTGTATCGACTTCTAAGGGTGTTATGACTAATACTGCTGCAAAAAACATTGGACAAGGTGGCGAAGTATTGTGTTATGTCGCATAGTATTCACACTATTTATTGTGGATACTCTGTTTGAGGAAACTGGAACTTTATAAATATTTGCACACTTAAAGTTTCAAGTCCTTTTAATGATATAACCAAAATTCTGACACTAATAAGGTGAAACTATGTCAAGAGTAACAAAACCGGTCGCTATTCCTGCCGGTGTAGAAGTTGTCCAAAATGGGCAAGAAATCTCAGTTAAAGGTAGTAAGGGTCAATTGCAAATGAATATTAATTCATCTGTAACAACGAACCTAGAAGACGGTCAAATAGGGTTTACACCTATAAAAGCTAATGATAAAAAATCAGAAGCACTCGCAGGTACGATGAAGTCTATTGTCAATAATATGATGATGGGTGTCAGTGTTGGTTTTGAAAAGAAATTAACATTGGTGGGTATCGGTTATAGAGCTAAAGCACAGGGAAACAAGGTTGATTTGACCCTTGGTTTTTCACATCCTGTTGTGCATGAATTACCAGAAGGTATTACTGCTGAAACACCTAGCCAAACTGAAATTATTATCAAGGGTGTTGATAAGCAAAAAGTAGGTCAGGTTGCTGCTGATATACGCGCATATCGTCCACCAGAGCCTTATAAAGGTAAAGGGGTTCGTTATACTGATGAGCATGTTGTTCGCAAAGATGCGAAGAAGAAATAAAACTAATTGAGGCTGATGTAATGGATAAGAAACAAAAACGTTTACGTCGCTCTCGTCGAGCGCGTGCAAAGATAAAAGAGTTAGTCGTTAATCGTTTAACGATTCACAAAACACCTAAACATATTTATGCTCAAGTAATTGCGCCTAATGGTTCTGATGTAGTCGTTGCTGTTAATACTCTACAAAGTGCTATAAAAGCAGATATTGCTTATACAGGTAACTGTGACGCTGCCAAAGCAGTGGGCAAAGCAATTGCTGAAAAAGCAAAAGAAGCTGGTATTACAAAAGTCGCTTTTGATAGAAGTGGTTTTAAATATCATGGGCGTGTCAAATCACTAGCTGATTCAGCTCGTGAAAATGGTCTGGAATTTTAAGGGTAATATCATGGCTGGAAAGAACCAAGCAAGAGAAAAACAAACAGATGATTTGATCGAAAAGCTGATCAATGTTAATCGTGTTGCTAAAGTTGTTAAAGGTGGTCGGGTATTTGGCTTTGCTGCTTTAACGGTTGTCGGTGATGGTAATGGTCGTGTTGGCTTTGGTCGCGGTAAAGCGAAAGAAGTGCCAGCAGCTATTCAAAAAGCAATGGATGATGCTCGTCGTAACCTCGTGAGAGTGCCTGTTAAAGACGGTACTTTACAATATGGTTTATATGGTGTTGAAGGTGCGGCAAGAGTTTATATGAAGCCTGCATCAGAAGGTACAGGTATTATTGCAGGTGGTGCAATGCGTTCTGTATTTGAAGCAGTAGGTATTCGTAATGTATTAGCGAAGTGTATTGGTACACAAAATCCTATTAATGTGGTTCGTGCCACTATTAAGGGTTTGTCCGAAATGCGCTCACCTGACTTTATTGCTGCTAAGCGTGGCAAAACAGTTGAAGAAATTAACGGCTAATTACGATTAGTTACAATAGGTATTTACTATGTCAAAGACAATTAAAGTGACTCAAATAAAGAGCATTAATGGTCGACTGAAAGCACATAAAGCCTGTGTTGCAGGTCTTGGTCTCAGAAGAATAAACCATAGCGTTGAAGTAATTGATACTCCAGAAAATCGTGGTATGATCAATGCGGTTTCTTATTTGTTAAGAGTTGAGGAATAAATTCATGTATCTTAATACATTAAAACCTGCAGCTGGGTCAAATAAAGCTGGAAAACGTGTGGGTCGTGGTATCGGTTCTGGCACAGGTAAAACCTGTGGCCGTGGACATAAAGGTCAGAAATCACGTACGGGTGGTTCAATTATGGTCGGTTTTGAAGGTGGTCAGATGCCTCTACAAAAGCGTTTACCTAAAATAGGATTTTCATCACGTGTGGGTATTGTTACTGATGAAGTGCGCTTACATGAATTGAATCGTTTTGATGGTGTGGTTGATCTAGATGCTTTGAAAAAAGCCAATCTTGTCACCAAAAACATTAAGCATGTCAAAGTGTTTGCCTCAGGTGAAATTACTAAAGCGGTTACTCTTAAAGGTATCGCAGTGACTAAAGGTGCTCGTACAGCAATTGAAGCTGCTGGCGGCACAATAGAAGAATAGATTTTATCAAAAAGGGATAGCTTGTGGCAGCATCAGCAGCACAGTTAGCCAGTTCATTAGGAGGCGGTAAACTCTCTGAGTTAAAGAGCCGTCTTCTGTTTGTACTTGGTGCATTATTAGTATTTCGTATCGGAACGTACATACCTGTTCCAGGTATTAATCCTGACGCACTTGCTGCTTTATTTGATCAGCAGCGAGATTCCATTTTAGGCATGTTTAACATGTTCTCAGGTGGTGCATTAGAAAGACTTTCAGTTTTTGCTTTAGGCATTATGCCTTATATTTCTGCTTCTATTATTATTCAATTAATGACCAAGGTCATTCCTACTTTGGAGCAATTGAGTAAAGAAGGGCAAGCAGGAAAGCGAAAGATTACCCAATATACTCGTATTGGTACCGTTTGTTTAGCAACCTTTCAAGCTTTAGGTGTGGCCATTACTTTAGAAAGCCAGACTGCGGGTGCAACCAATGTTGTGGTTGATCCAGGTCTTATATTTAGACTTTCAACCGTGGCGACGTTAGTGACAGGTACTATGTTTCTTATGTGGTTAGGTGAACAAATTACTGAACGTGGTATTGGTAATGGTATTTCTCTGATTATTTTTGCAGGTATTGTGGCAGGTTTGCCCAGTGCATTAGGTGGCACATTCTCTTTGCAAAGTGAAGGGACTATTTCATCAGGCGTTTTATTATTACTTATTTTAATTATTATTGCTGTTACTGCCTTTGTTGTTTTTGTTGAACGTGCACAAAGAAGGATCACAGTTAATTATGCTAAACGTCAGCAAGGTAAAAAAATGTATGCGGCTCAGTCATCACATTTACCTTTAAAAGTGAATATGGCAGGTGTTATTCCACCAATTTTTGCATCCAGTATTATTTTATTTCCAGCCACTTTGGGTAAACTTTTTGCGAACTCTGAGGGAATGGGCTGGATGCAATCAATGGCAGATGCAATATCACCTGGACAACCTTTGTATGTCTTGTTTTATGCACTTGGGATATTTTTCTTTTGTTTCTTTTATACAGCAATTATGTTTAATCCAAGAGAAACCGCTGATAATCTTAAAAAATCAGGTGCATTTATTCCAGGTATTCGACCAGGAGAAAATACATCACGTTTTATTGATGCGATTATGAGCAGACTGACGTTAATTGGTGCTGTATATATTACAGGTGTCTGTTTATTACCTGAATTTCTTATTCTTAATTGGAATGTTCCTTTTTACTTTGGTGGAACATCATTATTAATTATTGTTGTGGTTACTATGGACTTTATGGCTCAGATTCAAACCTATATCATGTCTCACCAATATGAAGGTTTAATGAAAAAAGCTAATTTAAAAAGTTCTAAAAAATAATGACAATGCAGTACAACAGATTTATCATTTAGAGGTGTATTATGAAAGTACGTGCTTCAGTAAAAAAAATTTGCAGAAATTGTAAAATTATTAAACGTAAAGGGGTTGTTCGTGTTATCTGCACAGATGGAAGACATAAACAACGTCAAGGCTAAATTATAAAATAGCCTTATGCTTTATTTAGAATTGCTATTATTTTAATATCAATTTTTACTACCCTGAAAATTTATTATTGACAGGGATAATAAGAGTGCGTATGATACGTGCTCTTTGTTTTATTATTAGATTGATGGGAGAGCCTTTATGGCCCGTATTGCTGGTGTAAACGTTCCAGATAAAAAACATGCTGTTATTGCATTAACATCGATTTATGGAATCGGAAGAACTCGTTCAGAGAAAATTTTAGAAGCAGCCAGTATTACTGCTGATACTAAAATTGAAGCATTATCAGAAGAACAACTTGATGTTGTTCGTAATTTGATTAATGAATTTACTGTTGAAGGTGATTTGAGACGTGAAACGTCAATGAATATCAAACGCCTCATGGATATGGGTTGTTACCGTGGTATTAGACATCGTAGAGGTTTACCTTTACGTGGTCAACGTACCAAAACTAATGCTAGAACACGTAAAGGCCCAAGAAAGCCCATTCGTAAATAAGTATTATATTACTCTATAAATCATTATATAGCACAAAACGAACTGATTGTTATTAAAGCTGAATCATGACAACTTATCAATAAATTGCCTAATCATACGCTTAAGTAAGAGTCATTTTAAAAACATAATTTAGGTACACACTATGGCTAAACCAAGTCGTTCACGTAAAAAAGTAAAACGTATTGTTGTTGATGGTATCGCACATATACATGCGTCGTTCAATAATACTATTATCACGATCACAGACCGTCAAGGTAATGCTCTTTCTTGGGCAACTTCAGGTGGCTCAGGATTTCGTGGTTCAAGAAAAAGTACACCTTTCGCAGCTCAGGTTGCTGCTGAAAGAGCAGGTAAAGTCACCCTAGATATGGGTATGAAAAATCTTGATGTGAATGTCAAAGGTCCAGGTCCAGGTCGTGAATCTGCAGTTCGTGCTTTCAATGCTTTGGGTTATAAAATTAACAGCATCACTGATGTGACACCTATTCCACATAATGGCTGTCGCCCCTCTAAGAAACGTCGTGTATAAACTGTTAGTATTCAAAGTAAGAAGGAAATAAATAATGGCTAGATATATTGGACCAACGTGTAAGTTATCACGTCGTGAAAAAACTGATTTAGGTCTTAAAAGTGGTTTACGCTCACTTGACACAAAATGTAATATGGAACAACCACCAGGTGTTCATGGTGCAGGCCGTGGTCGTTTAAGTGAATTTGGTTTACAGTTGCGTGAAAAACAAAAAGTCAAAAGAATTTATGGCGTTTTGGAAAAGCAATTTAGAAACTACTACAAAAAAGCATCTGCAAAGAAGGGTGCAACAGGTGAAAACCTATTACAACTACTTGAGCAACGTCTTGACAATGTTGTTTACCGTATGGGTTTTGGTTCAACTAGAGCAGAAGCAAGACAGTTAGTCGGTCATAAAGGTATTATGGTCAATGGACAAACCGTTAATATTGCTTCATTTAATTGTAATCCAGGTGATGTTGTTTCTGTACGCGAAAAAGCAAAAAAACAACAACGTATTAAAGATGCTTTGGAATTAAATAAGCAACGTGAAGCCAGCGAATGGATTTCTATTGATGAAAAAGCAATGGAAGGTACATTTAAAGCCTTACCTGAACGTTCAGATTTACCGACTGAAATTCAAGAAAATCTAATTGTAGAATTATATTCTAAGTAATTTTACCTTTCTTCAAAAGCATTTATTTCTTATTTGCCGTACTTTATAAGCTAATAAGTTATAAGTGCTTTTGGCGTTATAACAACATAATATGTTATGAGGACACTTCATGCAGGACTCTGTATCTCAGTTTCTTAGACCTAAATTGGTCGATGTTCAACAATATTCAGAAAACCATGCGAAAGTTGTTTTAGAACCTCTTGAACGTGGTTTTGGACATACTTTGGGTAATTCATTACGTCGTATTTTACTTTCTTCAATGACAGGTGCTTGCATCTATGAAGCTGAGATAGACGGGGTATTACATGAGTATTCCAGTATTGAAGGTGTTCAGGAAGATGTGATTGAAATCTTGCTGAACCTTAAAAAAGTAGCGATTATTTTAAATAATCGTGACGAAGCTGAACTTGAGCTGATTAAAAAAGGCCCTGGAGTTGTAACAGCAGGTGATATTATTCTGGATCATGATGTTGAAATTATGAATCCAGAACAAGTGATTTGTAATCTTTCAAGTGATACTGAAATTTCTATGAAGTTACGTATTAATAAGGGAATTGGTTATCATCCTTCTAATACTCGTGTTGCTTTAGATGATTCTGATACCACCGTTATTGGTCGTTTGCAACTGGATGCTAGTTATAGTCCCATTATTAAAGTATCTTATGAAGTAGAAAATGCTCGCGTCGCACAACGAACAAATTTAGATAAATTAATTATTGATCTAGAAACAAATGGTACGGTTGATCCTGAACAAGCGATTAAACATGCCGCAACGATTCTTACTGATCAATTATCTTCGTTTGTGAACCTTAATGTTCGTGAAGCAGAAGAGCCTGAAGAAAAAGAACCAGAAATTGATCCTATTTTATTAAGACCCATTGATGATTTAGAATTAACAGTTCGTTCAGCAAATTGTTTAAAAGCAGAACAAATTTACTTTATTGGTGATTTAATTCAGCGTACTGAAGTTGAATTACTTAAAACACCTAACTTAGGTAAAAAATCTTTAACTGAAATTAAAGATGTGTTGGCTTCTAAAGGATTAAGTTTAGGTATTAAACTTGAAAATTGGCCACCCTCAATTCTTAAAGATAGTACTAAGCTTTAATTTATTTTTTGCTTTAAAAAAAAGAAATCTACATTAGTAGTCTTTATAGTCACTTTTATTCAGTCACATACTTGTCACTGGGTGCTATAAAGTTAGATAGGATAATAATATGCGTCATCGTCATAGTGGTCGTCAACTCGGTAGAAATAGCTCACATCGTAAAGCGATGTTTAAAAATATGGCTGTTTCATTATTACGTCATGAAATTATTAGAACCACTCTTCCTAAAGCGAAAGAATTACGCCGTGTAGTTGAGCCATTAATTACTCGTGGTAAGCAAGATTCTGTTGCCAATCGTCGTATTATCTTTGCTCGTACTCGTGATAAAGAAATTACTGCTAAATTATTTACTGAACTCGGTCCAAGATACCAAGACCGTCCAGGTGGCTATATTCGTATTTTAAAATGTGGCTTTCGTAAAGGAGATCGTGCTCCTATGGCTTATGTTGAATTAGTCGATCGTCCTATTATTGAAGAAGAAGATGAAGACGATATTGAAGAAATAAATGATTAATATTTTTCATTAATTTTTAAAATTTCTAATATAAGTAAAAAACTGGTTTATTCCAGTTTTTTTTTGCTTAAATTATATATCTAAAAAATTCTAAAATTTTTACTTATTATTAATTTGGTTGCTCAAATGAAAGAACATAATCCCATTGCTATTAATCTTCACAAAAAATCAAGACTTTTAGAAATAATTTTTGATACAGGTGAAAATTTTAAACTCAGTTGTGAATATTTACGTACTCATGCTAAATCCGCAGAAGTAACAGAATCTGATGTGCCTATTACCGGTAAAATTAATGTTAACATTGATTCTATTGAAGCTCAGGGAACGTATGCAATACGAATTTTTTTTAATGATGGCTATGATCAAGGTATTTATTCTTGGCAAACACTTTATGATTTAGGACAAAATTATGAAAAAAATTGGGCTTTATATTTATTTTCACTCGATGAGCATCAATTGAATCGAGGTGATGTGAATAATACACATAAAGGTCCTTCAAGCATTAAAATATTATATTTTATGGATAAATTGATTAAGTTTACTAAAGAAGAAGAAGAATTTGAGTTGCCTGACGATGTTAAGACAGTAGAGCAGTTGCTTAATTTGTTAAGGACAAGAGGGAATCGCTGGAAGAGAGCATTTGAAAATGATGCTATTCAATTTACAGTGAATAAAGAATTTGCTGAATTATTTACTGTGTTAGAACATGGTGATGAAGTGGCTTTGATCCCTAAATCAAAATAATAGAGATTATTGTGACTCAATTAATTAAATCTTTACAGGCTTGGGGTTTTGAAAATTTTAAAAAGACTCTTAAACAAGAAATGGAAGGATTAAATAATGATCTATTGCCTCTCAATAAGGCAACCTGTCAAGGTGGGGTTGCAGATGATAGTAATATTGCTGTACTGGTTAACTCAATCATGACTACAGATACTCATTTACAGATTAACACAGGCATTTTCTTTTATGAAATTATTGCAGGCTGTAATTGTAATGATGATCCAGTGGCTGAAAATACATACTGTGAAGTATTAGTATCAATTAATAGAACTAATGCAGAAACAGAATTTATTTTATTAAGTTAAAAGGGTTGATATTGTACTTTATTTAAGTAATATTTTAATATGCTATGAGGACCTTTTACAGCAATATCTTCTCCTTCTATTTTATTGAGCAGAGCTTGTGAAAGGGGAGAATCCATACTGATGAACCCTAATTTAAGATTAAATTCATCAGGTCCAACAATACGAAACTGTTTTATTTTGCCCACATTATCTTTTAATTCAACCCAAGCACCAAAAAATACTTTTTTAGTATTTTCTGGAATGCGATCCACTTCGACCATATCATCTAATCTCTTAGAAAGATAACGAACACGAGAGTCAATTTCTCTTAATTGCTTTTTACCATAAATATATTCTGCATTTTCACTTCTATCACCTTGTGCTGCTGCTTCTGAAACTGATTGTGTAATTAAAGGACGTTTTATTTTCCATAAAAAACGGAGTTCATCCTCTATTTTTTTCTTTCCCTGTGGTGTAATGTATTTAGAAGAGGCTGTTTGGGGTGGTCTATAACGTCCCATCAGTAAAATCCTTATAAACGATCATTTTTTTGTTTTTACATCAATTAAAATGCTATTATATTGAAAATTTTAATTTAATAGTATTTAAAATATAAAAATCAACACCATATTATATTATAATAGAATTTTTGGGGCAAAAAAATACGTACAATTGCTCTAGTCGATAGATAGCTATGGTCAATTTATAATTATCATACGAATAAATAAAACTTAATACAAGAAGATAAAACAGTATGCACAACGTTTTTAAACTACCAGTGAATAATGGCTTCAATATATCATTGATATTGCTTAATAGAAAATTATTTCTCATTGCTTTGGTGATATTTTTTTTAGGAATGATACTTAATATACGCGATGTAAGTGCTAAGGTGTATAGCTCTAATGAATATATTCACCCCGTCACACCTGCCAAACAACATGCTAAATTAAGTTTTATTATTGCCAAACAATTGCAATATCAACATTATCGTCAGATGGTACTTGATGATGAATTGTCTTCTAAGGTATTTGATGCTTTTTTAAAGTCACTTGATCCAAATAGAACCTTTTTTTTAGCCTCTGATATTAAACGTTTTGAACGCTTTCGTTTTTCATTTGATAATCATTTTCGTCGTGGCGAGCTAGATATTGCATTTGAAATGTTTAATCTTTATCAAAAACATCATGTAGAACGTTTAGTTTACACACTTAATTTATTAGAAAATGATTATATGAATCTAAATTTTGATACAAATGAAATGCTTATGACTGATCGTGAAGAGTCTGCTTGGCCTAAAAATAAAAAAGCTCAAAATACCTTAACCCGAAAGCAATTAAAAAATCTTATTATTAGTTTTAAATTAGCAGGTAAAGATGATAATGATATAAAAGAACTCCTGATTAAACGTTATAAAAGTCAGATTAACCGCATTAAGCAAACAAAGGATGAGGATGCTTTTCGTCTTTATATTAATGCTTTAGCTGAAACTTATGATCCACATACCCAATATTTTTCACCTAGAATTTCTGAAAATTTTAATATTCAGATGAGTTTATCCTTAGAAGGGATTGGTGCAATGCTACAAGCAGAAGATGGGTACACAAAAGTGAAACGTCTTGTGCCAGCAGGACCTGCTGAAAAAGCAGGGCAACTAATGGCAGGGGATCGTATTGTTGGTGTCGGTCAAGGTGAAAAAGGAGAAGTGGTTGACATTATTGGTTGGCGTTTAGATGATGTGGTGCAATTAATTCGTGGTAAAAAAGGTACGACTGTTCGATTAGAAGTGATTCCACAAAAGGCAAAAGATGAACATAAAACAAAATTGATTCAAATTGTGCGTAATACTGTTAAGTTGGAAGAACAAGCCGCTAAAAAAGACATTATTGAAATTACTGAAAATGGTAAAATAAAAAAAATTGGTGTCATTGATATACCTACTTTTTATATAGATTTTAAAGCAGCACAATTGGGTAATCCAAACTATAAGAGTACCACTAGAGATGTTAAACGATTAATTGAAGAACTTAAAGAAGAAAATATTGAAGGTTTAGTGATTGATTTAAGAAATAATGGTGGTGGCTCATTACAAGAAGTAAATTCTTTAGTGGGTTTGTTTATTAAATCAGGACCAACCGTTCAAATTAAAGCGGGAGGTGATCGAATTACTCAATTAAGTGATGATGATGATGAAATTAGTTATAAAGGTCCTCTGGCTGTATTGGTGAATCGTCTAAGTGCATCTGCTTCTGAAATTTTTGCAGGTGCCATTCAAGATTATAATCGAGGTCTTATTTTAGGTAATCAGACCTTTGGTAAGGGAACAGTGCAAGCATTACAAAAGCTTGAATATGGACAAATAAAATTAACTCATGCTAAATTTTATCGTGTTTCAGGTGATAGTACACAAAATTTAGGTGTTATTCCTGATCTACTTTTTCCTGCTCTTTATGATAAAGACGAGATAGGTGAAAGTTCATTGCCAGAAGCATTGCCATGGGATCAAGTCACTCGTGTGGATCATGATAAATTTTCTATAAATAGTACTCTTTTTTCAGATCTAGAAAGAAAACATAGTCAACGTGTGGAAAATAATCCTGACTTTCAATATGTTCGTGAAACAATTGCACGCATTGATCAGAAAAAAAATGAAAAGGTAGTTTCTCTCAATCTTACAATACGAGAAAAAGAATATCAAAAATCACGTCAAGAACAACTAGATATTGAAAATAAACGTCGTATTGCTAAAGGTGAAACACCGTTTAAAGATATAAAAGAACTGGATAACGAGGAAGATATTCTTGGTTTAAATGATCATGATGAGAAGGAAGAAGATGAAGACAAAAAAGACAGTGATAGCTATACTTTGTTATTAGAATCCGCTCATATCTTATTAGATTACATTCAATTACAATCAGATAATTTGGCACATCAAAAGAATTAAAAATTTACCTCTCAAATAATATTTTTTCTATAGTATTATTTGAGAGACTTTTACGTTATTAATATGAATATATAAAAGCTATGTCATTTTAGCAAGACGAGCTTTATCACGATTCCAGTCTTTTTCTTTTTCTGAAGCACGTTTATCAAACAATTGTTTACCTTTTGCCAGTGCGATTTTGCATTTAACATGACTATTTTTCCAATAAAGCGATAAAGGAACAATAGTATAGCCCTTGCGTTCTACAGCACCCACTAAACGTGCGAGTTCATAAGCATGTAATAATAATTTTCGACTTCTTTGCTGAGTCGGTGAGACATGTGTGGAAGCAGACAATAGTGGTGTAATTGTTGCACCATACAAAAAGGCTTCACCATTTTGTAGTTGTACATAAGCTTCCCGTATTTGTGCTTTACCCGCACGAATACTTTTAACTTCCCAACCTTGCAACACGAGACCCGCTTCATACTCTGTTTCTAAAGAATAATCATGACGTGCTTTCTTATTTTGAGCAATCATATTGCTCGGAGTTTTCTTTTTCTTTTTTCCCATAAAGGTAATTATACAAAAAAATGGTACAATACGGTATAAAAAAACACGATAACGTTATTAAAGTACAATAAATGAGGAAAAATAGTCATGTCTGATGGTAAAAGAGAACAGTGGTCATCACGACTGGTTTTTATTTTAGCAGCGACAGGATCGGCAGTGGGCTTAGGAAATATCTGGAAATTTCCCTATATTACAGGAGAAAATGGCGGTGGTGCTTTTGTTCTGATTTATCTGTTATGTATTGCCAGTATTGGCCTTCCTATTATGATGGCAGAAATCATGCTTGGTCGTCGTGGACGAGAAGATCCTGTTTCTACCATGAAAAAGTTAGCAAAAGAGTCTGGGCATTCGAGTGCATGGGGCATTTTGGGTTGGTTAGGTGTGATTGCTGGCTTTTTAATTCTTTCATATTATAGTGTGATTGCAGGTTGGGCCATGGCTTATGTACCCAAGATGGCCAGTGCTACGTTCAGTGGATTAAATGCCACACAAGTTGATACCGTATTTTCAGAATTAGTCAGCAATCCCATGTTATTGATTTTTTGGCATAGCCTATTTTTATTTTTAACAATGACCATAGTGGCCAAAGGGGTAAGGGGAGGGTTAGAAAAAGCCGTCACTTATCTGATGCCGATGTTATTTATTTTACTGATTATATTAATTTTTTATGCAATGGATACAGGTTATTTTATGCAAGGTGTGCATTATTTATTTAATCCTGATTTTAGCAAAATATCAACAGATGGTGTACTCAGTGCTATGGGACATGCTTTTTTTACTCTGAGTTTAGGCATGGGAGCCATTATGGTGTACGGTTCTTATTTACCTAATAAAACGTCTATTGCTCAGGCTTCTATTGCGGTTGCTTTTATGGATACTTTAGTGGCTTTGTTAGCAGGAATGATTATATTCCCTATTGTTTTTGCAAATTCTTTAGAAACAGGGGCAGGTCCGGGACTTATTTTTAAAACACTTCCTTTAGCGTTTGGTAATATGAATTATGGCACGTTATTTGGTACATTATTTTTTGTTTTACTGGTTTTTGCCGCTTGGACATCCAGTATTTCATTAATTGAACCCGCGGTTACTTGGGTCATCAAAACATTTAAAATATCTCGTCTTAAAGCCTCTATTATTACAGGTTTTTTGGTTTGGCTGATGGGCTTAATGACCGTTTTTTCTTTTAATTTAGCCAGTGATTTTACAATTTCATCGGTTATTTCTACAACACACGGTGAATTTGTTATTTTAAAAAATGCAACGGCATTTGATTTATTGGATTATTTAACCTCAAATATCATGCTACCTTTAGGCGGTTTAATGATTGCAATCTATGCAGGTTGGTTAATGAAGTCACAGTATTCTCGTGCTGAACTGGATATTAGTATTTTTTGGTATCGCTTATGGTTATTTTTAGTACGCTATATTGCACCTGTTATGGTCATTGTGGTATTTTTAAATGCAATGGGTATTATTGCGTTTATCCGCACGGTAGTGGAGGCTTAAATGCCTAATAAAATTTTAATTGAGGAGAGCTTGTGACCTGTATTAAAAAAACAGCTTTAATTCCTTATAGCTCTGCTAAAATGTATGATTTAGTGGCGGATGTTGATCATTATCAGGATTTTTTGCCTTGGTGTGGTGGTTCTCAAATATTGAATCAAACCAATGATGAAATACAAGGGCAAGTAAGAATTCAGCATCTTGGTATGGATAAAACTTTTACCACATTAAATCGTATGCAAAAAAATAAGATGATTGAAATGAAATTGATCGATGGACCTTTTAAGCATTTACAGGGGTTTTGGCGATTTGATGCTTTAGAAGAAAATGGTTGTAAAATTGCATTAGATTTGGAGTTTGAATTTTCTAATAGAGTCATGAGCTTGGCTTTTGGCCCTATTTTTAGTCAAATTGCCGATAGTATGGTCGATGCTTTTTGTAAAAGAGCCGTGGCTGTTTATAAGTAAGAGTAGGTCATAAGAATGAAGAGTGAAATGATTAATAATGATAATAAGCCACGTCAAATTATTGTTGAAGTCGCCTATGCAATACCTCGTTCACAGGTTATTTATACTGTCGAAGTCAATGAGGGAGCATTATTGGAAGAGGCAATTTTAGCATCGGGTATACTTGAGGAATTTCCTGAAATTAATTTAACAATCAATAAATTTGGAATTTTTAGCAAATTAAGTAAACGAGATAAAATCTTATCACATAAAGATCGCATTGAAATTTATAGACCCTTAATCGCTGATCCTAAAGCGGTTAGAAAAAAACGTGCTGAGGAAGGAAAAAAAATGAAAAAAGGCTCTTAATTTGTAAGAGCCATCATCATAGAATGCTTATTTATATTGCATTGGAAAATTTCTTGGATTTACTTCGCCTTCACCACGACCCCCTACCGGTGTGCCTTCACCTGTAGGAATACCCTTATGCTCATCTGACCACGAGAAAAAGTCAGTCATACGCTTCCAATAGCTATCCGTTTTCTTCTGGGCATCCAGATCAACATAGTCATCAAGAGGAACAACGACAATTTCAGTCGTATTATGAATATTTTCTGCTTTATCACCATGACGAAATGTGCCTTGGATATTGTCTAATTTACCTTGTTTATTAAAATAAAGAGTGGCTTGGTGTTTTTCTATTTCACCATAACCTGGTTTAAAACGATATAAATAATCCCAACGGTTATCATGAAAAGAATCGTCTAACATGGGGGTACCCATTAGAAACTTAACTTGTTGTTTATTCATGCCAGGACGTAACTGATTAATTTTATCTTGTTCAACAAAATTGCCCTGAGGGATATCTATCTTATGAACTCTTGGTAAACCAATATAAGATAAATCAGGAATCCACGAACAGGATGTAAGAAGAAAACTAAATGTAATTAAACTACTAATGATAATATATCGCATTTCTATAATGATTTCTTTTTTTAAGTCGGTATACTTATAATACAAAATATGAATTGAAGTTTTTTATAAGAAAACTTTATATCATTCTTAATGATAGCGATGATACAATATTTTTAATATAAAATCATCTTTCATGATCGTTGGGTATTAAATAATTAAAAGGTTTATTTGAGTATGGATAATAATGATCTAAAAAAAGCAGGTTTAAAAATAACATTGCCACGTTTAAAGATCCTTGAGTTATTAGAAACAGTGGAAGATCGTCATCTAAGTGCCGAAGATGTTTATAAAAAGTTATTAGAGATGGAAGAAGAAGTGGGTTTAGCAACTGTCTATCGTGTGCTGACGCAATTTGAAACCGCGGGTTTGGTTTCACGCCATCACTTTGAAGGAGGGCATTCTGTTTTTGAACTGAATCAGGGTACTCATCATGATCATCTTGTGTGTGAACAATGTGGTAAAGTTGAAGAATTTATTGAAGATACAATTGAACACTGTCAGCATAAAGTGGCAGAAAAATTTGGTTTTAAAATGACGGATCATAGCCTTTATATTTATGGGATTTGTCCTAAGTGCCAAAAAGAAAATAACCTTACTTAGAGTTCCTCTGTACGCGGTTTTCTTCTACGTCTTCTGCGACGTTTTTTGATAGGTTTATTTGATATTGGATGGTTATTAGGGCTAATAAAAGTAAGGCTTACCAGTATAAAAAATAACAAACTAATATTGGGGGTATCAAAAGGACTGTCGATAATGGCAATCACTAAGAAACCACTTAATGAACTGATAAGAGCCACGGCATAATTATTTCTCTGATGTAATTGCTGAAAAAGAAAATACAGCGTATACAATAACAACAGATTGAAGGTAATCAAGCCTATCCAACCTTGATCAAAAAATAATTGTACCCATAAATTTTCAGTACGCCAAGGAATATGATTATCAGCAGTAAAAAACCAGTGATCCATACCCATTGAAAAGTCACTATTTTTAATGAGATTACTGTCCGTACCATCTATTTTTTCACTCAGTTGAATATTTTTTATATCTAATGTGGATTGAGTCTGATTTGATAATACTAATTTTATGGGTCGGTTACTATCACCTATAATCGTTGTCTTAATATTTTTTTGGATATGATGCCATTGTGATGACTTATTTTTTGCAGTGAAGACTAGATTTTGACAATTAAAAGAATGTTGAATGGCTTTTTCACAGAGTAAAATAGAGGGGACACTATTTTCTATAGTGGATCGATATTCCATTGTAAATTGATAATTTGAATAAGGATCAACATCAATGATTTGTTCTATATATAAAGGTTTGCCAGAAGTTAATGTTAAATAATTGATGATGTTAGTATTCTTTTTTTCTTGATTAACACGAAAAGTAGAAGGTGATGTTTCCCATAAGTGGTTTAATAAATAGGTTCTTGGAAATGAGCCTAATCCCATACCTAATAAAGTCGTTACCATAGAATCATTCATACTATCAATAGCATCTTTCCAGTGATGACTACGAAAATCGGCTTCTTGAAAAGATTGATTAAAACGCTCTTGAATAAAGGATCCTTGTAGAACAGGGGTACTGACTAACATTATAATAACAATAAATAAGGGCAACCAAAGTGTCTGTTTCCAATGTGTCATAATAGTATGCCTATAGGCAATAAATAAGCTTAACATCATAGTGATACTGCTAATGGCAAAAGCAATATAAGCCCCTCTGGAATAAGTCATTAATAATACATATAAACTTAGACTGAACAGTAAGGGTATTAATATAAACTTAAAAAAATGATGTTGAGTACTCACAAAGAAATAATAAATAAAAGGCATAACTAATAATAAATAAGTATCTAAATCAGCCCCTCCTGTATGCATACTATAAAAACTGGAGCTGATTCTAAAATCAGAACTATAATCAAACAGGCTCGAAAAAATAGAGCGTTCTAATAAACCGAGTAAAACAGTGATACTTAACCCTATTAACAAGCCCATAGTAAAATATTTTTTAATATAGTCTTGTTGATACGTGAATAAAGGAATGAGTAATAATGCCCAAAATAACCCCTTAGCCACTCTAAGAGCATTATAAGAACTATAATAATTATTAAAAGTATTTGTATCTAAATGAGTGAGAGGCAAGAGTCCTAATAGTAAACTTATCATATAAAAAAGAACATAAATGCCTAATAAAATAAAAGCAGTACGATGAATGTTCCAAGGTGATTTCCAATGACCTCGCCATAAACTGATGGCAAGCGTTAATAAAATAAAATAATCAAATTCTGAAAAAAAGAATCGTCCTGTCCATGGGGAAAAATCAAAAATTGGTAGCAGTGCTGGAATAATAAGCAACCAAGCATAACTATAACGCCAAAGAACAATGCTATATAGACATAAGGAAGCCATTAATAATAATGGGCTATTAGGATAATTTATTGCTTTGTAAAGCACTATTAATATTAAAAAAGAGCCTATGATAATACCAAAAGGATGACTGTTTTTAGTTTCATGGTGTTCAGAGGGTATTGATAAGCCATCTTCTAATTTTGTATGTGTTTTAGAATTTGCTTGGTGTATCCAAAGGGCTATTTGTTCGATAAGGGAATAAACAATAAATGCAGCACTAAAGCTAATCAGTAAATTAGTGGGATCAGGATGTTTATCAATAAAAAATAATTTTCCTGTTTCCACAATAAAACATAACATCATTGCTAAAAATCCGGCTATTAGCCTATAAGAGCCTTGTCTTGTTTTGTAATTCCATAGCCATACAGCCAAACCAATAGGAGAATATAAGGCAAAAATATTGAGTAAACTACTTAAAGCAACCGCTTCTGTGGTGTAGTAGTGATAATAAAAAGGTAACCAGTTAATGGCTGTAAAACTTTCTGTGATATTAGAATGAACTGCAGAACTAGAAAATGACCAACCACTAAGATAAGTGAGTATTAAAATATAAGGAAGTGAGAAAAATAATATAGGTCGTTTAAAATTAATAGAAGAAAATAGCTGCTTCAATAAGGGGTATTTTATGTAGATTAAGCCACCTAATGCAAAGCCTGATAATTTTGCTAAAACAGAGATTCCTTGAGCCACACTAGAAAGAATAAATATTTGAATGAATTCAATGGATAAGCTCAATATTAGTCCAATGACTAAGCTTAGTAGAAATCTATTAGAATTATTTTTTAATAAACTGTTGACTAAAAGTGCAATCGGTAAAATTAGTAATATTTCTATAATGAGCTTACTAGAACAAAAAATAAAACCACCACAGCTGGATGATAGAAAAAAATGATTGTTTCCAGAAAAGAGTTTGTTTTGTA
>JAGLFC010000055.1 GCA_023144715.1 Gammaproteobacteria bacterium
AAGTGTGCATAACATCTTAAAGCACCTACTGTTGGTGAAAAAGGGGGAGGTGAAAAAAAAGCAATAAACGGATGCACACTAATTAATAAGCATTTTTATTTATAAATCCCTTAAATACGGGTAGGAAAATAATTTTAAAATCCCAAATAAGAGACCAGTTGCGTATGTAATATAAATCATATTCAATACGCTTTGCCATTTGCTCTAAATATTTGGTTTCACCTCGATAGCCATTGATTTGTGCCCAACCAGTAATACCTGGTTTTACAAGATGTCTCAACATATAGCTATTAATGAGTTTACGATATTCTTCATTATGAGCAACCGCATGAGGTCTAGGTCCTACAATAGACATGCTGCCATTTAATACATTAAAAAATTGTGGTAATTCATCTAAGGATGTTTTTCTTAAAAATGCACCCAATTTTGTCACTCGATTATCATTTTTTTGTGCCTGTTTAATAATCGCACCATCGTCACAGACCTTCATGCTACGAAATTTATAGATAATTAATTCTTCACCATTAATACCATAGCGTTTTTGCTTAAAAATAATGGGACCGTGAGAACTGAGTTTTATACTAATAGCAATGATTAACATCGGTATACTAATCAACAATAAAATAATACTGGCAGGGCTAATGTCTTCGAGTCGTTTAAGTAAGCTTCCCACACCATAAAAGGGAGTATCGTGAAGGCTTAAAGCCTGATAATCGCCAATATCATGCCACCGAGCATGAGCAATATTGTAACCAAAAAAATTAGGTATAATATGCACAGCAACTGTAGAATCGCGTAATTTATTGAGTAGGACTGTGATACGTTTTTCTGCTTCAAAGGGTAGGGTAATATAAATAATATCAATTTTATTTTCTTTTGCACTGATGATAGCATCATGAAATGTACCTAAAATAGGAATATCGATTGTTTCTTCTGTTCTTCCTTTTGTCTTTTTTCGATCATCATAAAAGCCAATAATTTGACACCCTAACGACATATCATTGCTAATACTTTTTGCTACCTCATTACCCACTTTGTTGGCACCAAGAATAGCGACTTTTTTTAAATTTAAACGAGTGTGATTTTTAGCAAATTTTAATAATACTTGACAAGCGATAAATCGCCAAAATAAAAGTGTACTAGGCATTAAAAAAAACCATAAAGTAACAGTTACTCTAGAGTAGGTTGCAGTCGTTTTTGTTAAATAAGCAAATAGGAGCAAGAGTGCAAATGTGAGGCAGGAAGAAAATAAAATTAATTCTGTATGTTGCTGTATGACTCTGCCTGGCTCAATTTGATTAATATGAGTCGCTTTAGATATTAATGTATAACATATTATAGCAATAATGGCAGCAGAAAAATAAGGGGTGCTAAAGCTAATACCATAAATAATAATTGATAAAGATAAAGATAAAGCAATGCTTATAATATCAAAAAAAAAGAACAAAGGTTCTGTTAATTGATGACGATGATTAAATTTTTTAATAAACAAAGTAAAAACCTTCTAAAATAGACTATAGCATTGAACATCATTGGAAAAATAATATTGTATTATAAATTTATGATAAAAAAATACTTTTTATCACAATTATCACAATTTTATTATGTTATATTGTATTGACTTATGTAAAATCAAGGTAATTATTATCCATGTTAGAATTCTTTTAAAAATATTTTATAACATACTGGACTATAAATAAATATTGTAATATCATGTTCTCTGTAATTGCTATAAAACAACAAGATGCTATAAAACAACAAAATATAAATATATTAGGTAATAATCTTTCTTTAATTATTATTTAATAGAGTAAATAATAATTAAAGAAAGAGATCTAGAGATAATCAATTTAGGGAGTTGGCTAGATGAAAAGAGCTACGTACAAAAAAATAATTGTTTGGGGTGGTATATCCACTTTATTAGGTACATTATCATCGGCTTATGCAGGAGATGATACATTTTATTATCCTCTGGGTTTTGGCGTGACTGCTTCTCCATCTATTGATGTTTCTACTAGACACGATGATAATATTTGGTTACAAGATAATAATAATGTTGAGAGTTCATGGATAACAGAAATCGCACCTTCAGTGACTCTCATGGCTAATGATGGACCTAATCAGTATTCTGCTCAGTACACCATGAAAGCAGGTCGTTATCATAGTTCTCGTAATGATGATTATGTGGATCATCTATTTAATATGAATAGCCATAATGAATTTAATTATCGTAATCAGTTAAATCTAGAATTTGATTATCTACATTTACATGAACAGCGTGGTACAGGACTGTCTGATCACACAGGCTATGTAAGAAATAGCCCAGATGAATATAATGATATGCTCATTGGCGGTAATTATATTTATGGTGGTGGTGAATCTGCTGGACGCATTAAAGTAGAAGCGTCTCACTTTGAACGAGATTATAGTAATCATCGTGATTACACGCGTTATTTTGATAGAGATGAAGATAAAATTGGTAGTACTTTTTATTATCGCATTATGCCTAAAACTTCATTATTATTTGAAGCAGAGTATAAAGATATTAACTATGATAATAGCCCTACTTATGTTGACAAAGTCGATGGTGATGAACAAACCTATCAAGTAGGTGTCACTTGGGAAGCCACAGCAAAAACAACAGGTACAGCACAAATTGGTCAGACCTATAAGAATTTTGATAAGTCAGCTTATAAAGATAAGAACTTTACAAGTTGGGCATTAATTCTTGGTTGGGCACCTCTTAGTTATTCACTCATTGATGTATCCTCATCACGTTACCCTGTAGAAACAAATGGTAATGGTTCTTTTATTGAAAATACTGAATATATGGCTGCGTGGTCACATGCTTGGACAGACAAAGTTCATAGTAGAGTCAGTAGTCGATTTGTTAAGCAGGATTATCAAGATTCACATCGTGACGATGATATTGTTGACTTTGGTGTGGGTGCAGATTATAACTTCCGTCGTGGTATACAATTTAGTGTTGATTATGATTATAGTAACCGAGATTCTAATCAAAGAAATTCAGATTATAATGATAATGTATTTATGTTATCAGTCAAAATGGGGATATAATGCTTAGAACAAGGAAAAATTGTTTCAAATTTTATACGGTATGGAGTGTCGCTTTAATCGGTCTTGTTTTTAATTTTTTTACTTTTGCTGCTGAAAGTAATTATCGTTTGAGTGCTGGAGATAAAATAAACATTATTGTTTATGGTGAAACTGATCTGAGTATGAAAACAACTTTAGGGGGTTCAGGCGTTATTAATTATCCTTTTCTTGGTGAAGTTGCTGTAAAAAACATGACTATAAAGGAGTTGGAACAATATATTCGTCAAAAACTGAATGGAGATTTTTTAGTGAATCCCAATGTTCATGTATCTATTGATGAATATCGTCCTTTTTTTATTAATGGACAAGTTGAAAATCCCGGTGGTTATCCTTACCAATCAGGTTTGACAATACAAAGAGCAGTGTCTCTTGGAGGAGGATTTACTGAGAGAGCCTCCAAAAAAAATGTATTTATTGTACATGAAAATCAACCAGAAAAACGTGTTCGTGCAACACAGCACATGAGAGTAAATCCTGGTGATATTATTACTGTAGAAGAAAGCTTCTTTTAAAGACTATTAAGTTATATTGAAAAAAATTATTATACTTATCCTAACTGCCCTCCTATCATTTTTTAGCTATCAAGCAATAAATAGAGGGCTTTCATTTATTCAATTAAATAATACTCAGTATTATTTATTGAATAATATAAAAAAAGGAATAAAAAAAGAAGAATCTATAAAAAAAATAAAAATTGCACTTGACTATGCAAAAAAACAGGACCCTAATAATCCTCAATATTATGCACTGTTAGCAGATTCAAATGTATGGCAGAATTTTTATGACAAAAATTCATCATCAAGTCTTTTAAAGCAAGCAAAAATAAATTATCAGGAGGGACTTAAAATATATCCTAATAATCCTCATTTTTGGAAAGGATTAGCAAAAATTAATCATGATTATTTAACTCTGGACTTTTCTCTTATTGCAATGGATCAAGCCGTTTATTATGCTCATTCCAATGGTGTGATTATGCGAGAGGCTATGTTATGGAAAATTTCTCATTGGCAAGCTCTTAATCAGGAACAAAAACAGATAGCAATTGCTCAAATTAAACAATTTGTGCATATTAAGGAAGCTCGTCGCTCTATTCATGAAGTTAAGCAATTACTCAAAAAAACAGGTTATAGAAATAGTATCTGTAGTAGACTGCCTCGAACACAAGAATTTAAAGGACTTTGTTATTAAAATATGGATACATTTGTTGATATTCACAGTCATCTTCTCCCCGGTATTGATGATGGTGCAAAAAATTTAGGAGATGCTATTGAATTAGCACAATATGCAGTTAATAGTGGTATATCACATTCTGTATTAACACCGCATATTCATCTAGGTCGGTATGATAATGATCATGAAACCATTCATGAAGCCTTTATACAGCTTAAAAATGAGTTAATAAAGCAAAAAATACCTTTAAAAATTGCCTATGCTGCTGAAGTGCATATTAGTCCAGATATTATGCCTTTATTGAAAGACAACAAAATACCTTTTTTAGGACGCTATAAAGATCAAAATATTATGTTATTAGAATTTCCACATAGCCATATAATACCTGGCACTGATAACCTTATACGTTGGTTATTTAAACACAATATAAGACCTATTATTGTTCACCCAGAAAGAAATAAAGAACTACAGGCGGATATTTCAAAAATAAAACCCTTTCTCAAAATGGGCTGTTTACTGCAGATAACAGCGGGTTCTTTGATTGGTAAATTTGGCCCTA
Organism: Gammaproteobacteria bacterium; assembly: GCA_023144715.1. Classification (GTDB taxonomy): domain Bacteria; phylum Pseudomonadota; class Gammaproteobacteria; order GRL18; family GRL18; genus GRL18. Next base: position 4,847 of record JAGLFC010000055.1, read on the forward strand.
AATGTGAACAAATTTCTCGCTTTCTTATTGAAAATAAATACGCTTATTTTGTGGCAACAGATGCCCATAATATAAAAAATCGTCCACCAGAATTAGCGGATGTGAATCACTATCTTGTGGCAACAATGGGTAAAGAAGAAGCTAAAAAACTTCTTTACTTCAATCCTTGGAATATTGTAAAACATAAATTTTAAATGATTTTATCTCTTGGTATACAATTATTTACTATTCATTAAAATATCCCTTTAAACCTTAATTATAAATAATATAACGGTAACTATGAATCAAACTTTAAACTTAAATACTGAACATCGTTTTGAAGAAGATACTATCGATCTACGCGAATATTGGTCTATTATTCGACGACATATTTGGGGAATTTTAAGCCTATCATTACTATTATGTCTTTTAGCATTTGTGATTATTTTTTCACTAAAACCTATTTATGAAGCACATACAACAATATTGCTTGAATCTCAAGAAGCAAATGTAGTATCCATTGAAGAAGTGTACGGCATTAATTCTAAAAATATGGATTATTTTTATTCTCAAATTGAAATTATTAAATCACGTTCTATTGCTGAAGCGGTTGTCAAAAAACTTAACCTAGAGAAGCACCCAGAATTTGATCCTGCACAACAAGAAAAACCTTTTTTCTCATTTAATATAATGGCATTTTTGCAAGAATTCTTACCAGAAAGTATGAAACAACCTGTTAAAAAATTGACAGATGAAGAAAAACAACGTCGTATATTTGATGATATTGTGGCACAAGTCATGAGCCAATTGAGCATAACAGAACATAAAAAAAGTTTGGTGCTTACTATTTCTTTTAATGCTTATTCACCAAAATTGGCGGCAGAAGTTGCTACAGAAATTGCGAATGCTTATATTAATAATGGTTTTGAAGCAAATTTAGAAATGACTGAACAAGCCGTTGGTTGGTTAAATGAACGATTAAGTGGTTTAAAAAATAATCTCACTGAAGCAGAACAAGTATTAAATGCTTACAGAAGCCGTGAAAATTTACTTGATGTGCAAGGAATCGAAACAATTGCTGCTCGGGAATTGGAGACTATCTCAAAACACCTATCAGAAGCACGTAGAGAACGTACTAAATTACAATCTATTTATTATCAAATTCAACGAGCAAAAAAATCAGGTAGTATTGAAAAGTATGAAGCTATTTCAGGTATATTAAACAGTACCGCCGTACAACATGCAAAAGATAATGAGCATGATGCACAAAATGCAATTGCTGAATTGAGTAAACGTTATGGAAATAGACATCCCACTATGCAAGCGGCTAAAGCTAATCATGAAAAAGCAAAAAATAGTTATCTTAAATTATTAAAAAGTGTGTCTCGAGGCATTGAAAGTCAGTATCGTGCTGTTAAGGCGAATGAAGTAGCATTAGAAAAAGAACAGCGTCGTATTAAAGGTGAAATTCGTAATATTAATAGTAAAAGTTTTAAAGTAACAGAATTAACACGTAACGTAGAGACTCATAAGCAAATTTATGAAACTTTTTTTACTCGCTTAAAAGAAACCAGTGAAACATCAGGTATGAAAACAGCAAATGCTCGTATTATTGATGTGGCGATTGCACCAGAATTTCCAATTAAACCAAGAAAAAAGTTAATTATGTTGATCACTCTTATCTTAGGTTTAGCCTTGGGTATTCTTTTGGCTTTTATGAAAGATTCATTAAATAATACTATACAGTCTGTAGAAGATATAGATAAAAAATTACACGTGCCTTTTTTAGGGGTTATCCCTCAACAAAAATTAAAGAAATCAGAGCTTGATTCACCTTTATTAGCTTTTTATCATGATAATAAATCAAGCTTTTCAGAAGCGATTCGTACTGTGAGAACAGGTATTGTTATGTCAAGCATGAATGATGATAAAAAAATAACGCTGATTACATCGTCTGTTCCTAATGAAGGGAAAACAACGGTTTCAATTAATTTAGCCATGGCATTGGCTCAAACTGAAAAAGTATTACTTATTGATGCAGATATGCGCCGTCCTTCCATTGCAAAAGCATGTGACTTTAAATCAGAAAACGGTCTTGCAACATTAATCGCAGGTACTTCAAATATTCAGGATTCTATTCATCACTTTGAAGAATGGAAGCTGGATATTCTTCCATCAGGTATTGTACCACCCAATCCACAAGAATTATTGACCTCTAAACAATTTAAGACATTGCTTAAAATGCTTAGTCAAAAATATGAACGGATTATTATAGATTCAGCACCGACACAAGCAGTGAGTGATGCATACTTAATTTCAAAGTATGTAACGGAGGTTGTTTATATTGTCAAAGCTGATTCAACTGCTCATGCTTTAGCTCAAGCAGGTTTAGATAAACTAAAAGAAAATAATGGACATATTTCTGGTGTGGTGCTTAATCAATTAGATATGGTTAAATCAGGTAAATACTATTCAGGTGATTATTATAATGGCTACTATAGTAATTATGGTTATGCCAATTAATCGCTAGAAAATGATAAAACAAATGACCATTAATGTCTTATCACAGGGGTTACATGATATCACACAGCGTATTAATGCCGTTGTTGAAGATACTAAACTTAATGAAGGTTTATGTACTGTGTTTGTTCAACATACTTCTGCGAGTTTAATTATTCAAGAAAATGCTGACCCTTCAGCACGTCATGATTTAGAAAACTGGCTTAATCGTCTAGTATCTGAACATGATCCGCTTTATACTCACACCCTTGAAGGTGCTGATGATATGCCAGCACATATTAAATCAGCTATTACAGCCACTTCAATTGCTATTCCAGTGATGAAAAATAAGTTAGCCCTTGGCAGATGGCAAGGGCTATATCTATGGGAACATCGCAAACAAAGTGGACAAAGAAACATTATTGTTCATATAGCTTAAAAGTATATAGGGTATAGTATGAGTGTGTGGGGAAAATTATTAGGTGCTATAATTGGGTTTATGATATGGGGACCTTTAGGGCTTATTATTACTGCTATAATAGGTCATAAATTTATTGATAAACCATTACAAAGAAAGCATAACGAATACATTCAAGCTACTTTTTTTTCAGCGACATTCTCGATTATGGGTCATATTGCTAAGGCTGATGGGCATGTCAGCAAAAATGAAATAAAAATGGCTGAACAGATCATGACTCACATGAAGCTTGATGCCGAGCAAAAAAAAGAGGCGATTAGATTATTTAATCAGGGCAAACAAGCTGATTTTGATATGGAAGTTGCTCTACTTAAATTTAAAAGGATTGCATATAGACGTACCACTTTATCGCAGATGTTTTTAGAAATACAGCTTCATGCTGCGTTAGCCGATGGAAAAATAGAAGCCTCTGAACAACAGATTATTACTTATATTGCTCAACAGCTAGGATTCAGTACCAGACACCTTGAACAGTTAATGAGTTTGGTAAAATCCAATCTTGGTTTAGGCAATAATCAGTACCATTATGGACAATCAGGTTCATATAAAAATCAATCAGATTTACTTCAAGAAGCGTATGAAATGTTAGGAGTGGACAAGTCAGATAATGATACTGATGTGAAAACTGCTTATCGTCGTTTAATGAATCAACATCACCCTGATAAGCTAGTTTCTAAAGGTTTACCAGAAGAAATGATTCAAATGGCCACTGAAAAAACACAACAAATCAAAGCTGCCTATGAATATGTGAAAGAATCACGAAAAATATAACATCATTAAAGATAATAAGCACTTTTGGTCATAAGTTTAGAACTGGTATTCATTGCAAGTTTAACAGCATGAGGCAATTTTTCTGCCCCTGCATTTTCGGCAATAACTGCATGACGTAATTCATCGTGTTTCATTTGTTCTAATATTGCACGACTTTTTTTATCTTCAGGAGACAATTGGCTTAAATGATTGTCTAAATGACGGACAACCTGATGCTCTGTTTCAGAGACAAAACCTAAGCTCCATTTATCACCTAATTTTCCTGCGATAGCACCCATGGTTAATGAACCCATATACCAAAAAGGATTCAAATAACTCGTATGTGTGCCTAATTCCTTGCAACGATTATCACACCAATCTAAATGATCATTTTCTTCTTGGGCTGCACGATTCATTTGTTCACGCACGTGAGGCAGTTTAGCGGTTAATGCTTGCCCTTGATAAAGCCCTTGAGCAGAGACTTCTCCAGCATGATTAATACGCATTAAACGTCCTGCAAGTTCCTTATCAGTATCACTAAGATTTTCGTCAGTGATGGTCTCTGATGGATTCTTTCTTTCAGTAATTTGTGGTGCACCTAATAGAGTTCTTACACCATTATCAATATGGAATAAAAAGTGATCAAGTGGTGAATACTGTCGTTTAGATGACATGATAAAAGACCTCTTATATTTTATAAATTAGTGGTTTATTATTAACTGTTGTGCCAATAAACGGATAGGGTGGATGACTTCTATCTTATGATCGGGCATGATATTACGTGTGTTAAGACCTTGTTTAAAATGCAAAGTACAACCAATATTGGATGAAACAATGGTCTTATATTGTTTTGATTCAATTTCATCTATTTTTTTATCCAGTAAGGTATTGGCTATTTCTGGATATTTGAGCATATAACTGCCTGCGGCACCACAGCAAAAATGATCATTCAGTTTAGATAATTGAATATCTGGAATGACGTTTAATAATTCAAATAAATAATGTTCTGATTTTAAGCTATTTTTCAGACTACAAGGAACATGCACTGCAATATGATTGTCTTTTAACGCAGAAAACTGAATATTCGCTGCTTTAATAGCATAAGATAAAAAGGTGAGTGCATCCATTGTTTTATGGCTAAATTCTTCAGCTTCTGGATGAGCTAAAATATTTTTATACGTTTTTAAATGTGCCGAACAACTGTTATTAATGGAAATAATTGCCTGACTATTTTTTAATAATGGCATAAAAGTTTCAATATTTTTCTTGGTGACATTATGTACTGCCTCAGCATCACCATGACGTATATGAACAGCACCACAACACTGTGATTGTTCAGGGGTAATGACCTTAAACTGGCAAGCATTAAGTAATAATAGAGTATCTTCAAGAATTTGTTGTTCAAATAAATCACCACTACACCCTTTAAATAAAATAACTTGTGCTTTTGTCCGTGAACATTCGGGCAAAGTGTATTTTTTTATAGAATCGGTCACTATTTCTTGACTAAATTGTTTAAAAAATGAAAAAGTAGATTGTTTTTTTTCTTGTGTGGCGATTTGATTGGCAGTTTGTATTGCTAATTCTTTTTTAGGGGGTGTTTTTTGTACAGGTGATTGAAAATGAGATAATGTTTTTGCAGCTAATTTTAGTAAAGGGTGAAGACTCGGTGTGACTAATACTTTTTCGACAATTTTCTGCTTGAGTGATGGTTTATGAAGCTCATAATGACTACTCATAAAGGCTCTACCCAAGCGATTGATTTGTGAATAATCAACTTGTGAAGGACAGATTTTTTCACAAGCATAGCACCCAAGGCAATGATCTAAAGAGCTTAATAATTCTTCATTAGGTTCTATTTTTTCTTCTACCAATGCCTTATAAAGAGTAATTCTTCCTCGCGGTGATTCATTTTCTGTTCTAAAAATTGCATAAGTAGGGCAATGTGGTATACAAATAGCACAAAGAACACACTGATTAGCAAGTTGGGAAATAGTTTGGTTAAGTGTTTGGTTGATAGTCACAATAAAGAATAATCCGAAAACATAGTAATGTCTGCTATTATAGCATTACAAAATAAAACAAGAGAGGAAATAACAAAGCAATATGTCATATTATTCAAAACATGTCTTTTTTTGTACTAATGAACGACAAGATGGGGGCTTATCTTGTCAGCGTTTTGATACTCAAAAAATGCGTAAATATGTAAAAATGAAATGTAAAGAATTAGGGATTCATGGCGAAGGGAAGACACGCATTAATAGTGGCGGTTGTTTAGGACGGTGTCAGGAAGGTCCTGTTATGGTGGTGTATCCTGAAGGTATTTGGTATACCTTTGTTGATGAAGAAGATTTAGATGATATTATTGAACAACATCTATTAAAAGGACAGATCGTAAAACGATTACAATTAAAAAATAGAGAATCGACATAACTCAGTCAACTATTGACCATGTTTATTTTTTCTAGTACATCATTAATTTTGTTGTTATACTCTATAATCGTTTATTACTTATAAATAATACAATAAAAATAAGCCTATGTTGATAAACAATAATTTAGTCAGTATTAGAGATCTACATTTTTCCCATGCTTATAGCAAAAATCAAACTAAAATTTTTAATGGTATTAATATTGATATTCCTAAAGGCAAAATAACCGCTATTATGGGTCCTAGTGGTACAGGGAAAACAACGTTACTCAAACTGATTGGTGGGCAAATCACGCCTCAAGAAGGCACAATATATTTTCATGGTGAAAATATTCCTACCATGAATACAAAAAAATTATATCATGTTAGAAAAAAAATGGGCATGTTATTTCAAAGTGGTGCTTTATTAACCGACATGAATGTCTTTGATAATATTGCTTTTCCTTTACGTGAACATACTGAATTGCCAGAAGTGATGATACGTGATTTAGTTTTGATGAAATTAGAAGCTGTTGGTTTGCGAGGAGCACGTGATTTAAATCCCTCTCAACTTTCGGGTGGTATGGCACGGCGTGTTGCTTTTGCTCGTGCAATTGCTCTTGATCCAGAAATGATTATGTTTGATGAGCCTTTTGCGGGACAAGACCCTATTTCTATGGGTGTATTAGTAAAATTAATACGTTCAATGAATAATGCTTTAGAATTAACCAGTATTATTGTGTCTCATGATATTAAAGAAACACTCGCGATTGCTGATAAAGTGTATATTATTTCTCAGGGTAAAGTGATGGGTTATGGTAGTCCAGACGAAATCAGCCAATCAGATTCTCCTTGGATCAGCCAATTTGTACATGGTAAAGCAGATGGTCCCGTGCATTTTCATTATCAAGCAAATGATTATCAAGAAGATTTATTAGCAAGGAATAGAGACTAATTTATGGTTAAGGTATTGGAATGGCTTACCCTTATAGGACAAAATACCATTGATTTTTTTGCACGTCTTGGAAGTGAATTTTTATTATTTTTGCAAACAATAAAAGCATTTTCTGTCATTATTTTTCGTCCTAGTCTTATTATTCAGCAAATGTATTCAATTGGCGTACGTTCCATGCTAATTATTATTGTCTCTGGATTTTTTGTGGGTATGGTATTAGG